>NZ_DASZKT010000130.1:0-1820 GCF_035552695.1 Actinospica sp. | reverse complement strand
CGCACGCGGGCGCGAGCGACATCCTTGAGTTCCGCCGCCCTGCCGGGGCGGCTGGCCGCTAGATTCGCCAATTAGCAGATGGTGAAGGCGTGTTTGAACGGCGCGCGAACCCGCGAGGAGCACGCGGCGGTGCCTCGATGGGCGGCCGAGCTCGCCGCCGACGCGCTCTCCGTCAGGCGAGCGGGCGCGTTCGCCGTACATGTCCACCCTCGCGACGCCAGCGGGGCGCAGACGCTGCGGCCGGCCGCCTGTGACGCCGCGGTTCTCGCGATCCGAACGGTCGTCCCGGGCCTGCCGATCGGACTGTCGACCGCGGAGGCGATCCACCCGGATCCGTTCGCGCGCGCGGCGGCGGTGGAGGCGTGGCGGCAACGACCGGACTTCGTCTCGGTGAACCTCTCGGAGGTCGGCTGGATGGGGGTCGTGCGCGCGGCGCTGCGGGCGGGAATCGCGGTCGAGGTGGGCCTAACCACGCCCACCGGTGCCGAGGAGCTCGTGCGCAGCCCTTTTACGCACCAGGTGTTGCGGGCGCTCGTCGAGGTCGACGGCGGCGCCGCTGATGCCCGGGCGATCGCCGAACTCGTCCCCGCCGAGATCCCGCAGCTGTGGCACGGCTACGGACGGCGAACGTGGGAGGTCCTTGCTGCGGCGGCCGCGGCCGGGCACGATGTGCGCGTCGGTCTGGAGGACGTGCTAACACTGCCGGACGGTCGCCTTGCAGCCGACAACGCCGAGCTCGTCGCCGCGGCCGTGGAGCTGACCACCCGCGTGGTCTAGGGCCTGCGCTCGCCTGAGCGAGAACCGCGCTCGGGCGCCGCCTGGACGATGCGCTACAGCCAGCGAGGGGGTGGCGCCAGCGTGTCGCACGAGGCGGGGCCAACCGTACCGGTCGCCGCTGGCAGCGGCGGTGCAAGCCGTCGCTGCGCAGGCGCGCTCGATAGTCGAGCCGCGGGACAAGACGGGCCGCGAGGGACATGCGCTTCTGGATCTAGGACTCGGCCGGCACGCCACTTGGTCATTTGGCTAGCCGTATGCGGGTCGGAGCCGACGGTGGATCGCCTCTGCGCCGTGGTCAGGGGGCCCCACGGTGTCGACAACCAAGGACTCCTCTGGCGGTGCGTCGTATCGAGCCTCGATCCGTGCGACCACCCGCCGCCAGAACCGCGGCCGCGTCCCTAAGCGGCGGTCGAGTTCCGGCTCATCGGTGCACACGCATTCGAGCTGCACGAACCTTGCGCCGAAGCGATTTGCGAGTTGGCTGATCTGCTGACGGAGGGCCTGTTCGGCGACCGCCTCAACGACTACCGACCGGCCGCGAGAGAGCTCCCGCGCGACGGTGGCACTGAGGACCTTCCCCGCGCGCCGTTGCGTACGCCTGAGGCGTCGATGAAGGAGGCGAAAGATGATCGCATCAGCCACCCGGGTGAGACCGCGATCGGCCAGGCGCGCCTCATCGCGTGAGAGGGCGACTCCGTGGGTCCGGCTGCGGCGGCTGCTCGCACATTGCGCGGTGATGCGCTATGCGAGTCCCGGGCCGCTGTACGCGGATGGGACTGACGTGGTGCCCTTCGCTGCCGCGATCTGCGCTAGCAGTTGGGATGGGCTGGTGCCGGCCACCACGACCAGCCGTGGCAGGCGGAAGCGGTCCTGGTGCGGGCTCGCCCATCCTGGATTGACGGTGGTGGCGCCGAGGTAGCCGGCGGCGTTTACGGCGGCGATAGCGGTCGCGTCGTAGTCACCCGAGGGGTAGCTGAACCAGTTCACGGGGACGCCGTAGCTGCTGCGCAGCGTCTGCCGGGCCGTTGCGACCTCGTCGCTCA
>NZ_DASZKT010000129.1:0-49778 GCF_035552695.1 Actinospica sp. | reverse complement strand
GGTTGCTCACGCTCGACGAGGACCATCGCGCGCTGCTCGTCCTGGCGGACGTGGGCCCGGGTCGGCACGGCATTCGCTGGCAGTTCGATTGACCCCGGCGTCAGCCGGCTGGCATGCCTTTGCTTTGCACAGCAGCGCTTTATCCTCCTTATACCCTAAAGAGTCAAGGGTCCCGGACTGATTGCCAAGGCCTCTTCCGCCGGGCAATCCTGGCATCCGGGCAGGCGCTTCGGGCGCCGAGAAGATCACAGAGTTCGACTGTAAATCTCTTAACTGACGCTCGTATCGCGCCATCCGCGATGCACGGATCGTGCATGCCGGCGCGTGATCCCTCGCGTTCCCGAAGCGGTTGTCCCACCCCGCGGTAGTGGGGCCGTGGCCCACTCGGCCCCCGCCAACCCATGAAGGGAACCGAAGCTCGTGATACCCAGTCGTCGCAATCGACTCATCGCGCGCGGTGTCGTCGCACTGGTCACCGGAGGCGTGCTCGTCCTCGGCACCGTGGCGTTGGCCGGCGGCGCTTTCGCTGCCACACCGGCTCACTCATCAATGGCAGCAGCCGATCCGTACGCCCCGGATTACCGGCACCCGTACCGCCGGTTCGAGCAGCGACAGTTTCCGCTGTTGCGCATCGAGGCCGACGCGGATGCCGACCGGCATCGGCAGATTCGGCCCGGCGTGTCCGAACTCGACGTTGCCCAGGACCGGGATGTCACGGTCGCCGAGGACGTCGAGCACGATCTCGGAGAGGGTCGGGGACGCGTCGTCGTCGGGTGTGCCGAGTCCGTCGATCGCGTACGGGACGCCCACGACCATGCCGGCGATCCGATCGAGGATGCCGGAGTGTCGCAGCACGTGTAGATAGCTCCACACGTACGATGCCAGGCCGCCCATCTCCTCCCAGAACAGCACCGCCCCGTCGAACCATTCGAGCGGCAGCGCGAAGGGCGTCGCCTGCGCCAGCACGATGCGATTGATCACCCCGCCGATCAGCCGGCCCTCGGCACGACCGGCACGCCAGCACTCCCACGACGCGCTGGTAGGCAGCGCTCCGATCGCGTCCGTACCGGTCAGCAGAGTCGAGTAGAGCTTCTCGAGTTCCGCTTGCCGCGCCGCGGGCGCAGCCTGCCAGTGTCCGCCGAGTCCAGGCGTGGCCAGGTCGGCATGGAACCCGACCAGACCCGTGCGCGCATAGAGCACCAGATGCAGCAGTGAGATGTCGCTGTAGCCGAGGATCGGCTTGGGGTCGGCAGTGACCGCCTCGAAGTCGATCAGGTCGAGGTAACCGAGCGCCGTCTGACCGCCGTCGTGCGCGACGATCGCACGCACCTCGGGATCACGCAGAAGAGCATTGAATTCCCCGGCGATCTCCGCCGGCGTAGCCGCGCTCCACCAACGGTGCCGCCCCGCTTCGAGGAGCGGCGCCCGCCGCACACGGAATCCCATCCGCTCGAGCACGATCACCGCCTGCTCAAGGTCAGGCTCGTAAACCGCATGCAGCGGCCCGGACAGCGATGCGATCACGACAAGATCCCCGGGCCTCAGGGCACGAGGCCGAAGCAGCTGAGGCGGTCGAGGCAGTTGAGGCAGCAGCACAGCACCGGTCACCGACGCAGTATCCCGACACCCGCAATAACACGCGACACAATTACCGGTCTCCTCGTGAGTCCGCGGGTGGAGCCACCGCCCGCTGCCCGAGCTCGGTCACAGGATCGGCGCGCGCTGCGCCACCTCGCTCAGCAGCTGCTCGGCGGTCTGTTCGGGAGTGAGCTCGGATGTGTCGAACCACCAGCCGACGTCGCCGAAATCCCGGCGCAGGTCGGCTTCCAGCTGGTGGTAGCCGTCGAATTGCCAGCTCTCGTCGGGGTCGCGGGTCGCGTTCCGCTGCTGGCAGACCGCAATCGACGGCGCCAGGGTGACCAGCCGGACCGGCCTCGGCGCCATGAGCCCGACAAGGAAGTCGAGCTCCGCCCGGTCCACGGCGAGCTGATCCAAGAACACCGGAAAGCCGTAGTCGATGAAGTTCGAGGCCAACGCGGCCAGATTCCGGTCGCACAGTTCCCGATGCCGCAAGGCCTCCTCACGCGGCTCGCCGAGGCCCCACACGAAGCCCCGGAGGATCATCTCGTTCAGGTCATCGGCCTTCACGCGCGCCGCTCGCGGCAGCAGCCGGGCGGCCTGCCCGGACACGGTCGTCTTCCCCGCCCCCGGCATCCCCGCCACGATGACGCAGCCGGACAACTCTGTCGTATTCACAGCCGCGATTGTGGCCGTGGGCTGCGGGTATCGGCAAGGGACTATCAGCCCGCAAACGGTGGCTGATCACGTGGTGCGAGTCCGATACAGGTGGCGGTGAGCAGGCGTAGCAGGGTGCTGGTGAAGTCGCTGACGTCGATGGCTGATAGGTCGGGGTCGCGTTGCCGGGCGGCGGCCAGGCTGGGTGCCGGGTGGGCTACCTGCCACAGCGTGGCCGCCAGGGCGTCGGTGGCCAGGACGAGGTCGCCCGCGGCGCGCGCATCGAGGTACGGGGCTGCCGCGGCGATGGCGTCGACCATTGCGGTGATCGGTTCGCGGGTCTGCCTTTTGAAGTCGATGACGCGTTCGACGTCGATCTCGTGCTCCAGGTGTAGGGGCACGTGGGCGAGCAGGTCACAGAAGAGCGGGTCGGCAGCCAGGGTGGTGGCGAGGACCTCGGCCAGTCGCCGGGCGTCGGTTTGCCGTCCGTGGAGGGCGTCGCGGACGGCGTGCGACCAGCGGATCCAGCCGTCGGCGGCGAGGTGGAGCAGGACCTCCTTGTGGGAGCCGAAGTAGCGGCGCACCGCGGAGTGGTGGACGCCGGCGCGCTGGGCGATGGCGACCAGGGTCAGGGAGGCCACCCCGTTTTCGAGGGCGAGGCCGCGGGCGGCGTCGATCAGGTCCTGGGAGCGCCGGCGCTTGCTCTCGGCCGAGCGGGCGCGCTGGAACGGGGCGGTGGTCACGGCGACGAGAATAACGCGCATGATGTGCGTTGCGCTTTCGCCGAGTTCGTCCTGACGTCGTTAACGCACAGAGTGTGCGCTAACTCCTGGAGGGCGACATGACCACGAACGGCAGCCGGCAGACCCTGCTCGTCACGGGTACGACGTCCGGCATCGGGCGGGTGACCGCTCTGGACGCGGCCGCGGCCGGATACGCGGTCGTCGCGACCGGCCGCGACGAAGAGCGAATGAAGGACCTGGAGCGGGAAGCCGCACGCCGCGGCGTCGAACTCGACATCCGCTTCCTGGAGATCACCGACCACAAGGCCGTCGAGAATCTGGTCTCCGAGGTGGCCCGCGGCTACGGCCACATCGACGCGGTCGTCTCCAACGCCGGCGGCATCTTCGCCCTGGGCACGGCCGAACAGATCACCATGGACGGCTACCGCTTCGTGATGGAGACCAACTTCTTCGGCAACCTCGCCGTCATCAAGGCGGCGCTGCCCCACCTGCGCGCCGGCAAGGGCCGCCTGATCGTGGTCACCAGCGCCAACGGCGTGATGGGCGCTCCGTACAACGAGGCGTACGCCGCCTCGAAGTTCGCCCTGGAAGGCGCGGTGGAGTCCCTCGCCCCGGTCGTCGCCCGCTTCGGGGTGAGGACCACGATCGTCGAGCCGGGCCCGGTCGTGACCGGTGTCATGGCCCCGAGGCGGCTGGCGAAGCTGCTGCCGAACGAGCAGGTCGCCAACAGTCCGTACCCCGAGCCCTGGGACCTGCTGACCCGGGTCATCGCCAACACCGGCGGTGTGCAGCCGGTCGAGGAGATCGGCCCGCTTTTCCTCGACCTGCTGGCATCCGACAATCCGCCGCTGCGCTTCCAGACCGCGCCGTGGGCCGTCGACTTCGTCGCCCCCAAGATCGCGGCCGACATCGACGGGGGCAGGGTCGCCGCGGCATCAGAGGCCTACCTCGCGCTCGCCGATTGAACACACCCGACGCATGATGACCGCCGCGGCCGTTGACAAGGGCCAGGGGTCACATTAATTTCTCCGGCAGAGTTCATCCACATGACGCCTGTTCACATATATAAAATCTCAGCCCACATATGTGAATGGATGAGGCATGGACGCGGGTTCACCACCAACCCAGCTAAGGAGAATGTGCGATGGCGCACTACAGGATTCGAGGTCGCACGGCCGGCATCGGTGCGGGGGCCCTGGCCCTCGCGCTGCTCGCCGTACCCGTCATCGGGGTGAGCATGGCGGGTACGGCCGCGGCCGCCGGAGCGCCGTCGGCGGCGACCCTCAATCCCAACGTCGCTCCCGGCGGCAATTTCGATCTGTCCCGCTGGGAGCTCCAACTGCCGATCGGCTCGGCGGGATCACCCACCACGATCCTGCCGTCCAGCCTGGAGGGGGCCAACGGCTTCCAGGACAGCTACTTCTTCACCGACACGACCGACGGTTCGATGAGCTTCTGGGACCCGGAGAACGGTGTCACCACACCGAATTCGAACTACGCTCGCTCCGAGCTGCGCGAGATGAACGCGGACGGGTCCGCGGCCAACTGGTCCATACCCGGCACGCACACGCTGTCCGCGACGGTCAAGTCGACCGAGATCCCCGACCACGTCTGCGTCGGACAGATCCACCTCGGCCAGAACAGCACCTCGACCAAGCCGCTGGCGGAGCTGTACTACTACAGCAACGGCCAGATCGTGCTCGGCATCGAGGACAGCCCCTCCGGCGGCCAGACCCCGCACACCATCACCAGCGTGCCGCTCGGCACGCAGTGGAGCTACGTGCTCGGCCTGTCCGGCGGAAACACGATCAACCTGACCGTCAACGGTACGAAGCAGAGCTTTGCGATGCCCTCGTCCTTCACCGGGTACCCCATGTACTTCAAGGCCGGC
This sequence comes from Actinospica sp., assembly GCF_035552695.1. Taxonomy (NCBI): domain Bacteria; kingdom Bacillati; phylum Actinomycetota; class Actinomycetes; order Catenulisporales; family Actinospicaceae; genus Actinospica; species Actinospica sp. Next base: position 44,909 of record NZ_DASZKT010000129.1, on the reverse strand, counting down.
GACTACGACCAGTCCAGCGGCAGCAGCAGCACGGTCGGGGCGGCGGTGCAGTTCTACGCACTGAGCGTCTATCACAGCACTGGCGGTGGCAGCACCGCTCCCGCCACGCCCTCGGGTCTGGCGGTGTCCGGTGCGACGAGTTCGAGTCTGAACCTCGCCTGGACCGAGGCGAACAACAGCGATCCCGCGGTGTCCTACAAGGTCTATGAGGGCAGCACGGTGGTCGCGACGTCGACGACGACCAGTACCACGATCACGGGTCTGGCATCCGGCAGCAGTCACACCTACACGGTGACGGCGGTCGACTCGGCCGGGGTGGAGTCGACCCGGAGCGCGTCGGCGAACGGCACCACCTCCGGCAGCACCGGCGGCGGCAATCTCTCCGTGACCATCGCGAAGACGAAGGACTTCGGCGTTGGCTACACGGACACGGCCACCGTCACCAACAGCACCGGGAGCGCGATGACCGGCTGGAACGTGCAGTTCGACCTCGACCCGAGCGAGAACATCGAAAGCTCGGCCAACGTCACCTACACCAACAGCGGCAACCACTACACGCTGACGAACACCAGCTCCGACGCCACCATCCCGGCTGGCAGCACCCTGACGTTCCAGTTCAGCGGCGACTACGGGTCCTCCTATATCGCGCCGACCAACGTGGCCGTCAGCTGATCAGCCGTCAGCTAAGTCCGTTCCGATCCACGACGCTGGATCGGAACGGACGTCGCCTGTGCGACTGAAGACCGTCCTGCCCGCGCGCGCCGCTGTTACGAATTCTCCGCCTGGAGTCGGCGGACCGCGTCCAGCGCCTCGGTGACGTGACCGCCGAAGTTCATCATGGAGTTGAACGTGTGGCGCACCGTGCCCGAGCGGTCGATGACGTAGGTGACTCTGCCGGGCAGCACGACGAGCGTGGACGGTACTCCGTAGAGCTTGCGGACCTTGCCGCCCGCATCGCTGAGGAGGGTGAAGGGCAGGTTGTTCTTGCCGGCGAAGGCCACGTGCCGCTCGACGGAGTCGGAACTGACGCCGATCACGTCCGCGCCGAGGTCGGTGAATGCTTCGTAGCTGTCGCGGAAGGCACACGCCTCGGCCGTGCAGCCGGACGTCTCGTCCTTCGGGTAGAAGTAGAGCACGACGGCGTGCTCGCCGATCCGGTCGTGCAGGCTCACCTGCTCGCCGGAGTTCGACGGGAGAGTGAAATCGGGTGCCTTGTCGCCTACGCCGATGCCTTGTGACATGGGTTACGTGTCCTTTCCTTCGAGCCAGGCCGTGATGGTGTGCGCGGTCTCGGCAGGTATTTCCATGTGCGGGACGTGGCCGCCGTCCTGGCGTTGATAGCGCCGGGACGGATTGCCGCGGGTTGCCGCATCGGCGGCGGTGACGCTGACGAGGCGGTCGTGGGTGCCGTGCAGAAGCAGGACGGGGGCGGTGGTCGCGGCCATCTCGCGTCGGTGGCGGCGCCGAGCGCCGTGCAGCACGAGTGAGCGGGCCGCGCCGACGTACGCCGCGACCGGGGTGAGCCCTTCGGCCTCAGCGGTTTCGGTGAGTTCGACCTCGACGTCGAGTTGCACGTCGGCCAGCCTACTGATATCCGAGTAGCAGATGGAGAGGGCCGACAGGGCGCGCTGGCGGGCGTCCGCGACGGACCGGCGCCGGGTCAGCAGCCTCGGACCGACGATGGGCATCAGGGCCGTGGCGATGCCTGCGATCGCGGCCGGTCTAAACGTGCGCCCCGTGCCCAGGGCAGGACCGGGTCGAGGAGGACGACTGCGTTGACCAGGTCGGGGTGGGCCGCCGCCGTGATGATCGAGATCATGCCGCCCATCGAGTTGCCGACCAGGGCGGCGGGCTCCCCGATCTCCTCGCAGGAACCGCGCGAGCGGCCGGGCGTTCGCGGCGACGTGCGCCGTCTTCCTCGCGCCTGGCGTGTAGCCGAAGCCGGCGAGGTCGACGGCGACCGGACGCGTCGTGGCGGCGAGCAGCGGACCGAGGGCGGCCCAGTTCGCATGCGAGCCGCCGAGCCCGTGGACCAACACGACCCGCGGACCGTCCTCGGGCCCGCCGAACTCGACGCGGTGCGGAAGCCGCCGACTCGTGGCGATCGTCATCACGGGTCCCCGTCCCACTCGAGAGTGTCGAGTTCGCATGATATCGGCCCGCTGTGCCGTCCGACCGCGCGGTCACACCGTCACGCTGTCCCGTTCCCGTGGGACGTCTTCGGCTCGGCAAGGGCGTGCGGCACCTGCTATTGACCATCTCAGGTGGTCGCGAGTAGCGGGATCAGGTGAGCTCGGTCAGGTGTTACTCGTTGTAGTAGCCGTACACGTCCACGATCAGCTGGGTCGAGCCCTTGCTGGCGTTGTAGAGCCAGAAATCGCTGAAGCTGCTCGACGAAGTCGTGCCGACGGTGACGGCGTTCTGTGTCGTCTGCCCGGGGTTGTAGTTGACCGCCGACGTGCTCTGGATTCCGCTATCGGGCGGGAACACTCCGATGAAGCCCTGCGCCGTCGGCTGGGTGACCGTGACGTTGGCGGCGAGGGCCGTTGCCGTGTTCGGGACGGAGCGCGTGTCGAGGTACCCGCTCCGGCGTGATCGGGACGAACTTCGCTCCCGAGCCGTTGATGAAGTATCCGGAGATGTCGACGACCAGTTGCACGGTGCCGTTGCTGTTGTTGGCGAAGTCGACGTAGCCGTCCGATCCGACTTGGACCACGACCTCGTTCGGCACCGTCTGCCCGGTGGGCGATCGAATTCCCCCACGGGTCGGTCACCGTTGCGCCGAACGTGCCGGACTGCGCGACCGGCACGAGCGCCGGGTTGGTCTGGCCGAACGTGGCGGCGAGCGGATCGTCCGTCTCGTAAGCGCCACGGTCGTAGTCGGTATAGGTCCCTGAACCGGCATTGGCCACGTCCGGATCATCGACGCGCGCGTTGCCGTAGAAGTCCGTCGACAGTTCGCCAGGGGCATCGGCGTTCGCCGAGTCGATCGCGTCAGCGGTAGCCGTCGAGTTCTGATCGTCGCCGCCCTGACCGGTCGCCGCCGTGAACGCAGCGGGAGCGGCGTAGCCGACGCCGGCCCACGAGTAGACGTCCGGGATCGCCGTAGAGTTGGTGGCGAAGTCGTTGTAGCCCTCTGTCGTGCCCTTAGTCGACGAGCTGTCTACGAGCAGATCGACCTGGGACGCCGTGACTACGGGACACTCGTACGACGAGGGCGCTCCGTCGAACCAGGCGGAGACGCCGACGTTGTTCTGCACAGAGGCGGACGACGAGCCAGAGGCGAGGCTGATCCCAGCCTTGCACGCAGCGATGATGACGTTACTCGTGACGTCCGATGATGGCACGCCGACCAGCGAGACAGCCGGACCATCCTGATTGTCGACCGAGTTCGTCGTGATCACGTCACCGGAGCCGCCGTCGGCGTAGATGCCGCCGTCGCTGGAATAGGTCTCGATCCGGCTCCTGCTCACCGTGACGTACGACGAGCCGCCTGCGATCGATATACCTGCTCCCCTCGAGTAGATGTACCCCTGTCCTGAGTAGTCGCCGTCCAGCGTGACATGCGAAGACTTCGGCACGACAATGCCGCTGAGGTTGGCGTCTTCGTAAGTTGAGATTCCTTCGATGTCCACATAGGACGCGTCGGCCACGGTGACCGCCACCGCAGTGCTGCTCGGTGAGCCGGCCCCGCTGATTCCAGCTCAGATGCCATTGCAGGCGCTTGCCGGAGATGGTGGTCCGTTACGCCTCAGACATCGCATGGATCTGATTCGTCATGTCCTGATGCGTGGACTGCACATCCGAGGCGAACGACTGGATCACCGTCGCCACGTCTCGCACCGTGTCCTCGTTGATCATCGGCCACTTGATACCGATGAAGTTCGGAAGCGTCACCACCTCCCACGGCGGATCCAACGCCACGACACACCCCACCCCTCGTCCACCCGTGCGATCAAGATCCCGTTGCCCCCAACGGCTCGCTCACGATAGACACCCGCGACAGCGAACGTCTAAATCAGCGGGCGACTTTACGTCGCATTTACGCCGGCAAGGCTTCCATATCGCGCCAAACTCTATGAATGCGACTATTGTCGCGCATCCGCTTCGAGCGGCTATATGGGACAACCAAGGTCCCGAAGGTGCCGACGGTGGCGTACGGCTGAGAAACAAAAAACCGCAGCTCAGTGAGCTGCGGTCCTGATCACGTGGGTGCCCCCGGTAGGATTCGAACCTACGCCACCGCCTCCGGAGGGCGGTGCTCTATCCCCTGAGCTACGGGGGCGGCAACGGTGAGAACTGTACCAGTTCCGGGGAAGCGGACGCGCGGGGGTTTGGGCGGGGGTACCTTGGGGCGTGTGACCACCACACCTTCATCTGGGCTTGAGGACACCGCTGACCTGCATGCTTCCGCCGGACCCGGGCGGCGGCCGCGGGTGCTGGTGGTGGACGACAACGAAGTCATCCGGCAGTTGATCGCGGTGAATCTGGAACTCGAGGGGTTCGAGGTTCATCTCGCGGAGGACGGGATGGACTGCCTCGAGCGGCTCGACGACGTGCAGCCGGACGCGATCACCTTGGACGTGGTGATGCCGCGGCTCGACGGGTTCGCGACGCTGGCGCGGCTGCGCGGGGCGGCCGCGACGAAAACGCTGCCGGTGGTCATGGTCACGGCGTGCGCGCAGGACAGTGACCTGGCACGGGGGCGTGAGCTCGGCGTGCAGGCATACTTGACCAAGCCCTTCGATCCCGCAGAGCTGGTCCGTACGGTAAGGTCAGCCGTCTTAAGTCGAGCTTCAGCTTTTTCTGCTCCGACACCTCGTACAGACGGCTCTTACAAATAGACTGTGTGACCATGACCCTAGTGTCCGACCAAGAATCCGCAGGCCCGCCGCCCGAAGGTGGCATCTCGCCGGCACCTTCGGCCCCGGCCACGGGTGAGCCGAGCCTGGCCGAACTCTACCTGCGCACCGCACACCGCATCCGTCGGCGGTCCGCACCCTCCTACGACCAGTTCGGGCTGACCGAGGCGCAGGCGCGGGCGCTGCGGGTGATCTCGCGTTACGAGCGGCCTCGGATGGCGGACCTGGCGCAGGCGCTCGAGGTGGTACCGCGCTCGATCACGTCCATGGTGGACACGCTCGAGGCGGCCGGCTTCGTCGCGCGGCAGAACGACCCCACGGACCGGCGGGCGACGATCGTGGTGCTCACGGAGGCGGGGCACGAGGTGCTCAGCCGGGTCGGGCGGATGCGCGCGGAGGCCGCGGAGCAGCTGTTCGGGAAGCTGGGCACGGCGGAGCAGACGGAGCTGCGGCGGATCCTGGAGATCCTGGACGCGGGGGAGGAGCCGCTGCCGCCGCGCCGCGGGGGCTCGGGAAGACCCCACGGTCGAAGGTAGAGATAGTAGAGGTAGAGGTCGTAGTACGTAGTACAGGTCGTAGAGGTAGCGGTGGCGAAGCCGCAGGCCGTACGTCAGCAGGGCCGTACGTCATAAGTAGGGCCACGGATAGCGCGGCCGAAGTCGGCGGGGCCGAAGGTAGCTGGCGGCTGCCACCGTGCGGAAGATACACCGTGCGGAAGATGCGCGGACTGCCGTCGCGGGGCCGTGGACCCCGCGACACGCTGCCACACCCGAGCGCCGCCGCCCCGCCTCGGGCGTCCGCGTGCCGGTCAGGATTGGGGCGGCGGCGGGGCGGTCCCGTAGCCTTGGATCGTGACCCCAGCCGAACTCTCCGCCACCGTGCTCGCCGCGATCCGCTCCACCGTGGACGCCGGGGAGCTTGCCCTGCCCGCCGACGTCCTGGCTTCGCTGGAGGTGACCGTCGAGCGGCCGAAGAACCGCGATCACGGCGACTACGCCACGAACGTCGCGCTGCAGCTGGCGAAGCCCGCCGGGCGGCCGCCGCGGGCCGTGGCCGAGCTGATCGCGCCGCGGCTGGCCGAGATCGCCGGGATCGAGTCGGCGGACGTCGCCGGGCCGGGGTTCATCAACGTGACCCTCGATGTCGCGGTGCAGGGGGAGCTGGCGCGGACGATCGTGCTGGCCGGGGCGGAGTACGGGCACACCGACACCTTCGCCGGGCAGAAGATCAACCTCGAGTTCATCTCGGCCAACCCGACCGGGCCGATCCACATCGGCGGCGTGCGCTGGGCCGCCGTCGGCGATTCGCTGGCCCGGATCCTGCGTGCGAGCGGCGCGTCGGTGACCTCCGAGTACTACATCAACGACGCCGGGACGCAGATCGACAAGTTCGCGGCCTCGCTGTACGCCGCGGCGCAGGGGAAGCCGGCGCCGGAGGACGGATACGTCGGCGAGTACATCAAGGAGATCGCCGATCGGATCGTCGGCGAGCACCCTGATGTAACGGCGCTGCCGGAGGGCGAGCAGCTGGAGGTCTTCCGCGAGGAGGGTCTGCAGCTGATGACCGATCAGATCAAGCAGTCCACCGAGGATTTCGGCACGCACTTCGACGTCTGGTTCTCCGAGAAGTCGCTGCACGAGTCCGGCGCCGTCGAGAAGGCGCTCGACCGGCTGCGCGAGCAGGGGCACGTCTTCGAGAAGGACGGCGCGGTCTGGCTGCGTACGACGGACTTCGGGGACGACCGGGACCGCGTGCTGGTGCGTTCCAACGGGGAGAAGACGTACTTCGCCTCGGACGCGGCCTACTTCCTGGACAAGCGGGACCGCGGCTTCTCGCCCGCGATCTACCTGCTCGGGGCCGATCACCACGGGTACGTGGGGCGGCTCAAGGCCATCGTGGCCTGCGCGGGTGCGGATCCGGACAAGGACATCGAGGTCCTGATCGGGCAGTTCGTGAAGATGCTCAAGGACGGCGAAGAGGTCCGCATGTCCAAGCGGGCCGGGAACATCATCACCATCGACGACGTCGTCGAGTGGATCGGCGTGGACGCGGCCAGGTACGCGCTGGTGCGGCAGTCCACGGACTCGAACATCACGCTCGACATCGACCTGCTGACCCGTCAGTCCACCGACAACCCGGTCTACTACATCCAGTACGCGCACGCGCGGATGTGCTCGGTCAGGCGCAACGCCGCCGAGATGGGCATCGACAAGGGCCCGGCGGAGGACTTCGACCCGGGGCTGCTGCGCCACGAGAAGGAGAACGACCTGCTCGGCAAGCTCGGCGAGTTCCCGCTGGTCATCGCGAAGGCGGGCGAGCTGCGCGAGGCGCACCGGGTGGCGCGCTACCTGGAGGAGCTGGCGGGCGTCTACCACCGCTTCTACGACGAGTGCCGGATCCTGCCGAAGGGCGACATCGAGCTGCCGCCCGAGCTCACCCGGGCCCGGCTGTGGCTGGCCGAGGCAACCCAGACCGTGATCGCGAACGGGCTGGAACTGCTCGGGGTCTCGGCGCCGGAGCGGATGTGAGCACGTTGGCCGCGATATCTCGAACCGTCAAGAGCGAAGGGAACCAGCGATGAGCCGAGCCGCGCACCCGGCGGGACCGCGGTACGCCGACGTGCTGCCCGCGGGCGGCGTCGGCGCGCCGCCCGCCGACCTCAACGCGCTCGACCCGAAGGTCTGGCCGATCACGGCCGGCCGGGACGAGGAGACCGGGCAGCTCATGCTCGGCGGTCTCGCCGTGCGCGAACTGGCGGCGCGTCAGGGCACGCCGGCCTACGTGCTGGACGAGGCCGACTGGCGCCGCCGCGCGCAGACCTGGCTCGCCGCGTTCGGCGACTACAGCCGCGACGAGCCGCCGGTGCACTACGCGGGCAAGTCCTTCCTGTCCAAGGCGATCGCCCGCTGGGCCGCCGAGGAGGGCCTCGGCCTGGACGTGTGCTCCGGCGGCGAGCTGGCCACCGCGCTGGCGGCCGAGTTCCCCGCGCACCGGATCACCTTCCACGGCAACAACAAGACCGCCGCCGAACTCTCCCGCGCGCTGGACGCCGGGGTCGGCCGCTTCGTGGTGGACTCGCAGCTGGAGATCGAGCGGCTCGCCTCGCTCGCCGCGGAGCGCGGGACCGTCGCGCGGGTGATGGTGCGGGTCACGGTCGGGGTCGAGGCGCACACGCACGAGTTCATCGCCACCGCGCACGAGGACCAGAAGTTCGGCTTCTCGCTCGCGGGCGGGGAGGCGGCCGAGGCGGTGCGCCGCGTGTTCAAGCACCGGGGCACGCTCGACCTGGTCGGCCTGCACTCGCACATCGGCTCGCAGATCTTCGACACCGCGGGCTTCGAGACCGCCGCGCACCGTGCCGTGGGGCTGCTCGCCGCGATCCGCGAGGAGCACGGCGTCGCGCTGCCCGAGCTCGACCTCGGCGGCGGACTCGGCATCGCGTACACCAGCGAGGACGACCCGGAGGACGCGTTCACGATCGTGGCCGCGCTCAAGGCGATCGTCGCGCGCGAGTGCTTCGGCTACGGGCTGCCGACGCCGCGGATCACGGTCGAGCCGGGCCGCGCCATCTCCGGACCGCCGGGGATCACGCTCTACGAGGTCGGCACGGTCAAGCCGCTCGAAGGCCTGCGCACCTACGTGTCGGTGGACGGCGGGATGAGCGACAACATCCGCACCGCGCTGTACGACTCGGCGTATACCTGCGTGCTCGCCTCGCGCACCTCCGAGGCCGAGCCGATGCTCACCCGCGTGGTCGGCAAGCACTGCGAGTCCGGGGACATCGTGGTCAAGGACGCCTGGCTGCCGGCCGACGTGGCGCCCGGCGACCTGCTCGCTGTCGCCGCGACCGGCGCCTACTGCCGCTCGATGGCCTCGAACTACAACCACGCGCTGCGGCCGCCGGTGCTCGCCGTGCTGGACGGGGCCGAGCGGGTGCTGGTGCGCAGGGAGACGGAAGAAGATCTGCTCTCGCTCGACCTGGGCTGAATCCGGTTGTCCGGAGCGCCGCGGGCCGCAAGACTTACGGTCTCACCCAGTGGACGTCGTGGGACTTCCGCCGACCGACAGGTGAGACTGGTCAGACACACAGTGGATACGGAAGGTCTTGAATCATGAGCGAGCGCCCACTCAGGGTGGCGTTGTTGGGCTGCGGGGTCGTCGGCTCCGAGGTGGCCCGGCTCATGACGACGACCGGCGCCGACCTGTCCGCCCGGATCGGCCGGCCGGTCGAACTCTCCGGCATCGCGGTGCGCCGCCCGGCCCGGGCCCGCAACCTCCCGGTCGACCCGGCCCTGTTCACCACCGACGCCCGCGAGCTCGCGGCGCGGCCGGACAACGACGTGGTCATCGAGGTGATCGGCGGCATCGAGCCCGCGCGCAGCCTCATCCTGAGCGCCATGGAGGCCGGCGCCAGCGTGGTCACCGCGAACAAGGCGCTGCTGGCCGAGCGCGGCGCCGAGCTGCACGCGGCCGCCGACAAGTTCGGCGTGGACCTCTATTACGAGGCCGCCGTCGCCGGGGCCATCCCGCTGCTGCGGCCGCTGCGCGAGTCCATCGTCGGCGACAAGGTCGAGCGGGTGCTCGGCATCGTCAACGGGACCACGAACTTCATCCTGGACCGGATGGACTCCACCGGCGCCGGCTTCGACGAGGCGCTGGAGGAGGCCACCGAGCTCGGCTACGCGGAGGCCGACCCGACCGCGGACATCGAGGGCTTCGACGCCGCAGCCAAGGCCGCGATCCTCGCCTCGCTGGCCTTCCACACCAAGGTGACCGCCGCGGACGTCTACCGCGAGGGGATCACCCGGGTCACCGCCTCCGACGTGGCCTCGGCCCGGGAGATGGGCTCGGTCGTGAAGCTGCTGGCCATCTGCGAGGTGGACAAGGCGCGCGAGTCGGTCACCGCCCGGGTGCATCCGGCGATGATCCCGCGCTCGCACCCGCTGGCCGGGGTCCGCGAGGCGTACAACGCGGTCTTCGTCGAGTCGGAGGCGGCCGGACAGCTGATGTTCTACGGCCCGGGCGCCGGCGGCACGCCGACCGCGAGCGCGGTGCTCGGCGACCTGGTGGCCGTGTGCCGCAACCGGGTGAACGGCGGGCGCGCGCCGAGCGTGACCGCGTACGCCGACCTGCGGGTGAGCCCGATGGGCGAGGCGCGCACCCGGTACCACATCTCGCTGGACGTGGACGACAAGGCGGGCGTGCTCGCGCAGGTCGCACTGATCTTCGCGCAGCAGGACGTGTCGATCCAGACGGTGCGTCAGGAGGGCCGCGGGGACGACGCGCGGCTCGTGGTGTCCACGCACGAGGCCACCGACGCGGCGCTGAGCGGCACGGTCGAGAAGCTGCGGGCGATGCCCACGGTGCGCGCCGTCGCCTCGGTGATGCGCGTTGAAGGCGATTAGGCAGAGCAGGGATGATGGCCAGTCAGCAGGAGGAGAGACCATCATGAGCACGCAGGCCGAGCAGCGGGTCGGGCGCCAGTGGCGCGGGCTGATCGAGGAGTACCGGGACCGGCTCCCGGTGACGGCCGAGACCCCGGTGGTGACACTCGGCGAGGGCGGCACGCCGCTCGTGCCCGCCCCGACGGTCTCCGAGCTGACCGGCTGCGAGGTGTACCTCAAGGTCGAGGGGATGAATCCGACCGGCTCCTTCAAGGACCGCGGCATGACGCTGGCCATCTCCAAGGCCGCGGAGGCCGGGGCCAAGGCCGTGATCTGCGGTTCGACCGGCAACACCAGCGCCTCGGCGGCGGCCTACGCGGTGCGCGCCGGGATGATGTGCGCGGTGCTGATCCCGGACGGCAAGATCGCCATGGGCAAGCTCAGCCAGGCGCTGGCCCACGGCGCGAAGATCCTCCAGGTCGCGGGCAACTTCGACGACTGCCTCACGATGGTGCGCGAGCTCGGCGAGAAGTACCCGGTGGCCGTGGTCAACTCGGTCAACCCGGACCGGCTGGCCGGGCAGAAGACCGCCGCCTTCGAGATCGTGGACGCGCTCGGCGACGCGCCGGACGTGCACGTGCTGCCGGTGGGCAACGCGGGCAACATCTCCGCCTACTGGATGGGCTATTCGGAGTACGCGAAGGACGGCGTGTCCACCCGCCGGCCGCGGATGTTCGGCTTCCAGGCGGCCGGCGCCGCCCCGTTCGTCTCCGGCGGCCCGGTGGCCAACCCGCAGACGATCGCCTCCGCCATCCGGATCGGCAACCCGGCCTCCTGGGACCTGGCGATCGCCGCGCGCGAGGAGTCCGGCGGCCTGATCGAGTCGGTGACCGACCGTCAGATCCTGTCCGCCTACCGGCTGCTGTCCGCGCAGGAGGGCGTATTCGTCGAGCCGGCCAGCGCCGCGGGCGTGGCCGGGCTGCTCAAGCTGGCCGAGGAGGGCCGGCTCGAGCGCGGGCAGCGGATCACGGTCACCGTCACCGGCAACGGGCTCAAGGACGCGGACTGGGCCATCAACGGAGCGCCGCGCCCGCCGAAGGTAGCCTGCGACACCGTCAGCGCGGCCGGGGTGCTGGGGCTCGCGTGACGTTCGACGCACGACTGCGCCGGGGGCCGGTCACCGTCCGTCCCCCGGCGACGAGCGCCAACCTGGGCCCCGGCTTCGACGCCTTCGGTCTCGCGCTCGAGCTGCGCGACGAGGTGACCGTCGAGGCCACCGACGGCGGTCTGGAGCTCGAGATCAGCGGGGAAGGCGCCGAATCCCTGCCGGTTGATGAAAATCATCTGATCGTCAGGTCCCTGCGGGCCGCCTTCGGCCGGCTCGGCGTACAGCCTCCGGGGCTGCGGGTGCGCTGCGTCAACCGGATCCCGCACGGCCGCGGGCTCGGCTCCTCCTCGGCGGCGATCTGCGCGGGCATCATGGCCGCCCGTGCCCTGGTCGTGGACGCGGAGCTGGCCCTCGACGCGTACGGCGCCCTGGACCTGGCGAACGAGCTCGAGGGCCACCCGGACAACGTCGCGCCCTGCCTCGTCGGCGGATTCACCACCGCGTGGCTGCAGCCGGACGGGGTGGACGTGCTCAGGATCGACCCGGCCGAGGGGGTCTCGGCGGTGCTCTTCGTGCCGTCGCAGCCTCTTTCCACGCACGTCGCGCGGGGCCTGCTGCCCAAGGACGTGCCGCACGTCGACGCCTCCTTCAACGCGGGCCGCTCCGGGCTGCTCGCGCTCGCGCTGACCGCGCCCGACCTGCGCCCGGAGCGACGCAGGGAACTGCTGTTCGCCGGCACCGAGGACCGGCTGCACCAGGGCTATCGCGCCGCCGCGATGCGGCCGACCGCGGAGCTCGTCACCCGGCTGCGCGCCGACGGGCACCCGGCCGTGGTCTCCGGCGCCGGACCTTCGGTGCTGGCCTTCGGCGTGGCCGGCGCACCCTCGTTGCGCGCGGCGGAGTATGCTCGCGGCGGAGATCCGCGGGTGGGCGGCCCGATCTGGGGCGCCGCGGAACTGCCCGTCGCGGCCGTCGGGGTGGTCGTCGATGAGGACGAAGCCGGCTGAGCGGGGTGACGGTCAACGCGCGCCTGTCGGTACGGTCAACGGGCGCCAATCAGTACGTTCGGCGAAACGCCGTGCACATGGAAGGTGGGGAATGCCACGACGGCGAGAAAGTGTTAGTCTGGTAACCGCAACCGGTGTTCGCGGCGGTATGTGGGCTGACTAGGATCCCCCCGATAGGATTTTCGGCAGTCAGCATGCCCGTCGACGTTCGAATACTGTTGCCCCCTCCTCCTGGCAGTCCCGCCACGGTCGTACCGTGCGCGCGGCCGTATCGCGCCGCCAACCGGACGGCCCCTCGACGGCCAGGCATCTCAACCCATGGCCCAACCGGTCGGACCCGCTTCTCGGCGGTCCCCGGGGGCACGACCGGTCGCCCTTCGGCATACAGCCGCGCGGCGCCCGCTCCAGGGAAGGACCCTTCGTGAGCGATACCACCGAACTGACCACCGCACGTCGCCGATCCACCGGCGCCGGCTCGGGCCTCGCGGCCCTGCTGCTGCCCGAGCTACGGCTCAAGGCCGCCGAGCTCGGCGTCAAGGGCGTGACACGCATGCCCAAGAGCGCCCTGATCGAGGCGATCGAGCAGCGCCAGGGCGGCGGTGTGCAGTCGGAGCGGGAGGGAACCTCCTCCTCCCGCGGCAAGGGCGCCGCGTCAGCCGCGCCCAAGGAGAAGAAGCAGCCGGAGGCACCCGCGGCGGCCGAGCAGAGCGACGACCAGCCCCGCGAGGACCAGCCCCGCGCCGCCGAACCCGCCGCTCCGGCGCGGGAGCGCACCCGCGCCCGGCGTGCCGCCTCCGCTCCGCAGACGGCCCCGCAGCAGCGGATCCCCGAGCAGCAGCGCGCCGAGGCGTCCGCCGTGCAGACCGAGATCGAGCCGCCCGCCGAGCGGCAGCCGAGCCGCCGGTCCCGGCAGCAGGCGCAGGCCGCGACCCAGTCGGCCGAGCCCGCAGCCGCGGCGGCCACCGCCGTGGTCGACGCGCCTGCCGCCGCGGCGCCGCCGCAACAGCAGGGCGCCGAGGCCAGGGGCAACGCCCAGGCCGAGGCCGACCAGCGTCCCTCGCGCCGGGAGCGCGAGCGGGAGCGCCGCCGCGGCCGCGACAGCCAGGGCAACCGGGACAACCGCGAAGGCGGAGCCCGGGAGAGCCGGGACAGCCGGCCGCAGGGCGGCGGCCAGGGCGGCGGCCGCAACGAGCAGCAGGGCGGCGGCGAGGACGGCAACCGCCGGTTCCGCGAGCGCGGCCGCGGCCGTCGCGGGCGCGAGTTCGAGGGCAACCAGAACGCCGAGCCGCAGGTCGCCGACGACGACGTCCTGATCCCGATCGCGGGCATCCTGGACGTGCTCGACAGCTACGCGTTCGTGCGCACCACCGGCTACATGCCCGGTTCCAACGACGTCTACGTCTCGCTCGCCCAGGTGCGTCGCTACGGCCTGCGCAAGGGCGACGCGATCGTCGGCGCCGTGCGCCAGCCCCGCGAGGGCGAGCGCCGGGAGAAGTTCAACGCGCTGGTCCGCCTGGACTCGATCAACGGCCTGCCCCCCGAGCAGGTCTCGCAGCGCCCGGACTTCAACAAGCTGACGCCGCTCTACCCGCAGGACCGGCTGCGCCTGGAGACCGAGCCCGGCAAGCTGGCCACCCGGATCATCGACCTCGTCGCCCCGATCGGCAAGGGCCAGCGCGGCCTGATCGTCTCGCCGCCCAAGGCGGGCAAGACGATGGTGCTGCAGGCGATCGCCAACGCGATCACCACGAACAACCCGGAAGTGCACCTCATGGTCGTCCTCGTGGACGAGCGGCCGGAAGAGGTCACCGACATGCAGCGCTCGGTCAAGGGCGAGGTCATCGCCTCCACCTTCGACCGGCCGGCCGAGGACCACACCATCGTCGCCGAGCTCGCCATCGAGCGGGCCAAGCGCCTCGTCGAGCTGGGCCAGGACGTGGTGGTCCTGCTCGACTCGATGACCCGGCTCGGCCGCGCCTACAACCTCTCCGCCCCCGCCTCAGGACGCATCATGTCCGGCGGTGTGGACTCGACCGCGCTCTACCCGCCGAAGCGCTTCTTCGGCGCCGCGCGGAACATCGAGAACGGCGGCTCGCTGACCATTCTGGCCACGGCGCTGGTGGAGACCGGCTCCAAGGCCGACGAGGTGATCTTCGAGGAGTTCAAGGGAACGGGCAACCTCGAGCTCAAGCTGGACCGCCGGCTGGCCGACAAGCGCATCTTCCCGGCCGTGGACGTGGACCAGTCCGGCACCCGCAAGGAGGAGATCCTGCTGGGCGCCGAGGAGCTGGCCATCATCTGGAAGCTGCGCCGGGTGCTGCACGCGCTCGACCAGCAGCAGGCGATGGAGCTGCTGCTCGACCGGATGAAGAAGACCAAGTCCAACGCCGAGTTCCTGATGACGATCCAGAAGACGGCGCCCGGCGGCGGCGAGTAGTACGGCCTGACGATCCAGAAGACGGCACTGTCACCTCCGGGCGGCGGCGAGTAGTACGGCCTGACGATCCAGAAGACGGCACTGTCACTTCCGGGCGGCGGCGAGTAGTACGGCCTGACGATCCAGAAGGCGGCACTGTCACCTTCGGGCGGCGGCGAGTAGTACGAGTAGTAGCGATCCGCAGGATTGCAGGATTGAGCGTGCGGGAGGCCGGGAATACCCGGCCTCCCGTCGTTGTAGGATGGTACGTCGGTCCCGGTTCCCGCTCCGCGCTCCCGCGGTGGCGACCCGGCGGCCCCGAGAGACCCTAGGAGCATCATGAAGCCCGGTATCCACCCCGAATACGTGGTCACGACCGTGACCTGTGCCTGCGGCAACTCGTTCGTCACCCGGTCCACCGCGTCCAGCGGCCGGATCAGCACGGAGACCTGCTCGCAGTGCCACCCGTTCTACACGGGCAAGCAGCGCATCCTCGACACCGGCGGCCGGGTGGCGAAGTTCGAAGCGCGCTTCGGCAAGAAGAAGTAGCGCGCCCGACGGCGCCGGCGTGGCGGGTGTGACCCGCTCCGCTGGCGCCGTCTCGCGTATCCGGCCTCGTGCCGGTGACCCGCTCACCGCAACAGCTACGCAGTCTCCGAAAGGCAGTGGACCCGGGTGTTCGAAGCGATCGAGCAGCTCCTCGTCGAGTACGCGGAGCTCGAGGCGCGCCTGGCCGATCCCAACGTCCACACCGACCAGGCCCTGGCCCGCAAGCTGGGCAAGCGCTACGCCGAGCTGGGCCCGATCGCCGAGACGTACCGGGCGTACCAGGCCAACGCCGAGGACCTCGGGGCCGCGCGCGAGCTGGCCGCCGAGGACCCGTCCTTCGCCGAGGAGCTGTCCGCGCTGCAGGCCCGGCGCGGCGAGCTGGAGCAGCGGCTGCAGGAGCTGCTGATCCCGCGCGACCCGAACGACGAGAAGGACGTCATCCTCGAGATCAAGGCGGGCGAGGGCGGCCAGGAGTCGATGCTGTTCGCCGGGGACCTGCTGCGGATGTACCTGCGCTACGCCGAGCGTCAGGGCTGGAAGACCGAGCTCATCGAGTCCACCGACTCGGATCTCGGCGGCTACAAGGACGTCTCACTGGCCGTCAAGTGGCGCGGCACGCCGCAGCCGGGCGAGGGCATCTGGGCCAGGCTCAAGTACGAGGGCGGCGTGCACCGGGTGCAGCGCGTGCCGGTGACCGAGTCGCAGGGCCGGATCCACACCTCCGCGGCCGGCGTGCTGGTGCTGCCAGAGGCCGAGGAGGTGGACGTCGAGATCAACGCGAACGACCTGCGCATCGACGTCTTCCGCTCCTCCGGGCCCGGAGGCCAGTCGGTGAACACGACCGACTCCGCGGTGCGCATCACGCACCTGCCCACCGGCGTCGTGGTCTCCTGCCAGAACGAGAAGTCGCAGCTGCAGAACAAGGAGTCCGCGATGCGGATCCTGCGCGCGCGACTGCTCGCCTTCGCGCAGGAGGAGGCCGAGAAGGAGGCCTCGGACGTGCGCAAGAGCCAGATCCGCACGATGGACCGCTCCGAGCGCATCCGCACCTACAACTTCCCGGAGAACCGGCTCTCCGACCATCGCACCGGATTCAAGTCCTACAACCTGGACCAGGTGCTGGACGGGGACCTGGACGCGGTGATCCAGTCCTGCGTGGACGCCGACCTCGCGGCGAAGCTCGCCGGGAACGGGGACTGAGCGGGAGATGACCACCCCCTCCGAGACCCGCGCGACGCCGCCGGGGCTGAACCTGCTGCTGTCGGAGGTCGCGCTCGCCGCCGCGCGGCTGGCCGAGGCCGGGGTGGACTCGCCGCGCGCCGATGCCGAGGAGCTCGCGGCCTGGACGCACGGGGTGACCCGCGGCCGGCTGCACACCGTGCGGGACGGCGACTTCGACGCGCGCTACTGGGAGGCGGTGGCCCGGCGGGAGAACCGCGAGCCGCTGCAGCACATCACCGGCCGCGCCTACTTCCGCTACCTCGAGCTGGCCGTCGGCCCCGGGGTGTTCGTGCCGCGGCCGGAGACCGAGGTCATGGTCGGCTGGGCGATCGACCGGCTGCGCGAGCTGGACATCGCCGAACCGCTGATCGTGGACCTGTGCTCGGGATCCGGCGCGATCGCGCTGGCCATAGCGCAGGAGGTGCCGCGGGCCCAGGTGCACGCGGTGGAGCTGTCCGACGAGGCGCTGGTGTGGACCAGGCAGAACGTGGCCGACAGCCGGGTGATCCTGCATCAGGCGGACGCGCGCACGGCCCTGCCCGAGCTGGACGGCCAGGTGGACCTGGTCATCACGAACCCGCCGTACATCCCGCTGACCGAGTGGGAGTACGTGGCACCCGAGGCCCGCGAGTACGATCCGCAGCTGGCGCTGTTCTCCGGCGAGGACGGGCTCGACATGATCCGCGCGCTCGAGCGGGCCGCGCACCGTCTGCTGCAGGCCGGGCGCTGGCTGGCCGTGGAGCACTCGGATCAGCAGGGCGGCGCGGTGCAGCGGATCTTCCTGGAGGAGTACGGCTGGGTGGAGGCGGGCGACCACCGCGACCTGACCGGCCGACCGCGATTCTTCACCGCCCGTAAGGACGGTCCCCGCAATTGACCTGACTCGACGTCAGGTGCGAAATTACTTCCTCGATTCCTGGAGGCTGTGAGTACCGTGAGCCGCCGCTACGACTGCGCCGAACCGGACCAGCGGGCGGTCGGCCTGCGCGAGGCCGCCTCGACGATCCGCCGGAGTGACCTGATCGTGCTGCCGACCGACACCGTGTACGGCATCGGCGCCGATGCCTTCTCCAGCAGCGGGATCGCCGCGCTGCTGGCGGCCAAGGGCCGCGGCCGGGACATGCCGGTGCCGGTGCTGGTCGGTTCGCCGAGCACGCTGCACGGCCTGGTGTCGAAGTTCCCGGAGAACGGCTGGGACCTGGTGGACGCGTTCTGGCCGGGCGCGCTGACCATCGTGGCGCGGCACCAGCCGTCGCTGCAATGGGACCTCGGCGACGCGCGCGGCACCGTCGCGCTGCGGATGCCGCTGCACCCGGTGGCCATCGAACTGCTGATGCAGACCGGCCCGCTCGGGGTCTCCTCGGCGAACAAGACCGGGCACGCGCCGGCGACCACCGCCTCCGAGGCGCAGGATCAGCTCGGCACCGCCGTGGACGTGTACCTGGACGGCGGACAGACCGCGGACAATGTGCCCTCCTCGATCGTGGATCTCACCGGCGAGGCGCCGAAACTGCTCAGAGAGGGCGCGCTCACTTTCGAGGAGATCGCCAAGGTGGCCACGAATCTGACGCGCTGAATTCTTTTATTCAGGCAGGCCGAAATCCCGGACGCAGCGAATGCGTCCGGGATTTCGGGTTATTGCTTAACCTCAGCCGAGGTTGAGGACCTGGCCCGGGAAGATCAGGTTCGGGTTCGAGCCGATGGTCGACTCGTTGTTGGTGTACAGCGAGTGCCAGTCGGAGACGCCCTCCTTGGCGGCGATGCCCGAGAGGGTGTCGCCGGACTGCACGGTGTAGCTGCCGCTCTTCGAGCTGGAGCTCGAGGAGGAGGACGAGGCGGCCGGGGTGGAGCTCGAGTCCGAGGAGCTGGTGTTGCTCGAGGTGGACGAGCTGTTGTCCGAGGTGGACGGGGTGGAGCTCGTGTCCGTGGACGACGAGGTGCTCGAGGAGCTGGAGCTGTCCGAGGAGGACGAGCCCGAGGTGTTGGTGCCGGTGTAGGTGGTGGAGCTGCCCGCGTTGGCGCCGCACACCGGCCACGCGCCGATGCCCTGGCCGGCCAGGACGGCCTCGGCCACGGTGATCTGGTCGGCCTCGGAGGCCAGGTTGGCGGACGCGGCGTACTGGTCGCCGCCGTAGGCGTCCCAGGTGGACTGGGTGAACTGCAGGCCGCCGTAGAAGCCGTTGCCGGTGTCCGCGGCCCAGTTGCCGGAGGACTCGCAGTTCGCGATGGCGGTCCAGTTCACGGAGTCGGCGGACGCGGTGCCGGCCAGGGCGACCGGAATGGCGATCGCGGCGCCGGCGATGGCGGCGGTGGCTACGGCGCGGCGGGTGAAGGACTTGGAGGCAAGAGCGTGCTTGGGCATGCTGAAGTCGTTTTCCTCTCCCACGCCTGCGAAGTGAGCTGTCGGATTCGGGCCGGAAAGTAGCCCTACCTCCGAAGACCACAGTCCCCGGTCGGATTCACCCCGAGCCGTTGCGAACGGAGAATCTCCCGTCGCCCCGGCGAAGTTTGGTTCCTCCGCTCCAGCCCTCAAGGGTTTTGGTTGCCGTGATCGGAGGGCTGGATTAGGCGTTCTCGATCACGGTGCCCGGTATGCCGGGCGTCTTCGACGGTAAACAGTTCTTCAGCAGGATTTCAAATTAAACGTACGTGGGCAGGATCACATCAACTGGCAGTGATAACAATATAACTCTACGTATCAAATTAATCATCATTTATCACGGAGAGTGTATCGGTAATGCCTGACAAGTAGTGTGACTCTTTCGGCGTGTCCGGAGAGCGATCGTCCGGTCACCCGGCGCGCGCGGCGGTTCGTGAGCCCGCCGTGAAGCAGACACGCGAGATCCTCGGCCCCGTCCTAGTGCCAGATCCCGGAACCGCACCTACTGTGGACTGGTAACCGCACGGATCCCCCGGTTTCCCTCCCTAGGAGCGTGGTCCTGATGGCCGCCGTCGCCGCTCCCGCCCACGCGACGCCGCACGCCGCGGCGCCCTTCTACGGTCCGGACTTCGCCGCCCTGGTCCGCACGGACCCGCAGGTGGCCGGCATCGTCCTGGACGAGCTGGAACGCCAGCGGGGCAGCCTCCAGCTGATCGCGAGTGAGAACCCGACCTCGCCCGCGGTGCTGGCCGCGCTCGGCTCCGTGCTCTCCAACAAATACGCCGAGGGCTACCCCGGCCGGCGCTACTACGGCGGCTGCGCCGAGGTGGACCGGGCCGAGCGGCTCGCGATCGAGCGGGCCAGGGAGCTGTTCGGCGCCGAGCACGCCAACGTCCAGCCGCACTCCGGCGCCTCGGCCAACCTCGCGGTCTACGCGGCGCTGCTGCATCCCGGCGACCGCGTGCTGGCGATGGCCCTGCCGCACGGCGGGCACCTCACCCACGGCTCGCCGGGCAACTTCTCCGGCACCTGGTTCCAGGCCATCGGCTACCCCGTGCGCGAGGACAACGAGCTGATCGACTACGACCGGGTGCACGAGCTGGCCCGGGCGCACCGGCCGCGGCTGATCATCTGCGGCGCCACCGCGTACCCCCGGCTGATCGACTTCGCCGCCTTCCGGCGGATCGCGGACGAGGTGGGCGCCTATCTCCTGGTGGACGCCGCGCACATCGCCGGCCTGGTCGCCGGGGGAGCGGTGCCCTCGCCGGTGCCGTACGCCGACGTGGTGACCATCGCCACGCATAAGACACTGCGCGGTCCCCGCGGCGGCGCGATCCTGTGCAAGGCCGGACTGGCCGACGCGATCGACCGCGCCGTGTTCCCCTTCGCGCAGGGTGGTCCGCTGATGCACGCGGTAGCGGCCAAGGCGGTGGCCTTCGGCGAGGCGGCCACGCCCGAGTTCGCCGCGTACAGCAAGCAGGTCGTGGTCAACTGCCAGGCGCTCACCTCGGCGCTGGCCGAGGAGGGCATGCGGCCGGTGAGCGGCGGGACGGACACCCACCTGGCCCTGCTGGACCTGCGCGGCATCCATATCGCCGCCGGCCGCGGCGTCAACGGGCGCGAGGCCGAGCAGCGCTGCGAGCGGGCGGGCATCATCCTCAACCGCAACGCCATCCCGTACGACACCGCCAAGCCGATGCTCTCCTCGGGCATCCGGGTCGGCACCGCGGCGGTGACGACCCAGGGCATGCGCGAGCAGGAGATGAAGGTGATCGCCAACCTCGTCGCCCGCGCGGTGCGCAGTCCGGAGCCCGCGCTGGCCGACGAGGTCGCCGAGCTCGTCGCACGATTCCCGTTGTACGCCTAGAGAAGACTCGGACAACTCCGGGAACCCGGTCGGCCCAACGCCGGAAACCGGGCCGGGGCGGGTGAGCGTCTGTCTGCGAGGGTGCGCCGTTGCGGCTACCCTGAAACCCTAGTTGGCAGCCAAGGTCCCGGGTCCGGAAGGTGGCGATCAAGCCGCGATGCGCGAGTACCTGGCGGTCCTGATGATCGCGTGGGTCGTCACCTACCTCGCGACCGGGCCGGTGCGCGAGGTCGCCTTCCGCTTCGGCGCGTGGGCTCCGCTGCGCGACCGGGACGTGCACACCACTCCCACCCCGCGCCTCGGCGGCGTGGGCATGTACCTCGGACTCCTGGTGGCGCTGCTCGCGGCCTCCAAGCTGCCGATGATGCAGATCCGCTTCTTCCAGTCCTCGCGGACCGTGCCGGCGCTGCTGATCGGCTGCACCATGCTGATCGTCATCGGCATCGTCGACGACCGCTGGGGTGTGGACGCGCTGATCAAGCTGGCCGGGCAGACGCTGGCCGCCTCGATCATGGTGCTGATGGGCGTGCAGCTGACCTGGATCTCCATCCCGGGTGTGGGCATCGTCAGCCTGGAGCCGAACCTCGCGGTCACCGTTTCGGTGTTTCTGATCGTCGGCATGATCAACGCGGTCAACTTCGTCGACGGGCTCGACGGTCTGGCCGCCGGCATGGTGGCGATCGCGGCCAGCTGCTTCTTCGTGTACGCGTACCGGCTGCAGCACGGCTACGACATCAGCTCGATCGTCCCGGCGGCCACGGTCTCCGTGGTGCTGATCGGGATGTGCCTCGGCTTCCTCTGCCACAACTGGTCCCCGGCACGCATCTTCATGGGCGACTCCGGATCGATGATGATCGGCATGCTGCTGGCGGCCATCACCATCCTCGAATTCGGGCTGATCGACCCGGACCAGCTGAAGTACGTCGCGGGATCGCAGAGCACGGCGACCTACAAGACCGTGCCCGGCTTCCTGCCGCTGGTGCTGCCGTTCTGCGCGGTGGCGCTGCCGGTGGCCGACACCGTGATGGCCGTCATCCGGCGCACCAGGGCAGGGCGCTCGCCGTTCTCCGCGGACGCCGAGCACATGCACCACCGGCTGCTGCAGATCGGCCACTCCAAGCGCCGCGCGGTCCTGATCATGTACTTCTGGTCGGCGCTGATCTCCTTCACCGTCGTCATGTTCTCGGTCTCCTCGCAGTCCCGGCCGGTCGTGCTCGGCGCGATGGGCTTCGCCGCCCTGGGTCTGGTGGGCCTGCTGCTGCCGCGGGTGCGCAAGCACCTCGACGACCGGGCCGGCCGGGTGCGGCCGGCGCGGTTGCGCGGAAAGCACGCGGCGGCCGGGGAAACGGCCGTGGAACGGCAGTTGGCGCACACCGGATCAGGGCTCGAAAATACTCCGCCACCCCGGCCCTGAACTGGGCGTACGGTGGAGTGATCCATACCACGTACCCCCGTGCGAGACGGGTAGCGGCTCTTGTGATAGGTTTCACGAGCAGGAAGAGGAACCCGATCGGAGCAGTCGCACCACTCGTGCGCCCCCGGTCGCGGACCCGAGAATTCGAAGATCCAGAAGTGAGAAAAGCCGAATCCCCGGCAGCCACACGATGACCGCCTCGGAGACCGACATGCAGGCCGAAGACGTCCGCGCGCTACGGCAGTCCGCCGTGCCCACGGCCCTCGCCGGCCTTGTCTGCGTGGCCGTCGGTGCCGCCGCCGCCGGAGGCAAGGGAGCGCTCGGAGCACTGCTCGCGCTCGTCGTCGTGACCATCTTCTTCGCAATCTCCTTGTACGTCGTCGGCCGCGCCGCCAAGATCAGCCCGCAGGCCATGATGATCGCCGCACTGAGCAGCTACATGGTGAAGATCATCGCGCTCGCCGCGATCCTGTCCGCCTTCCAGGGCACCACGCTGTTCAACGGCCAGGTGTTCGGCTTCTCCGCCATCGCCCTGGTGCTGGTGTGGAGCGGCACGCAGGTGCGCGCGATGGTCAAGAGCAAGATCCTCTACGTGGAGCCGAGGCCATGAGCGCCCGCTCCCGTCACGCCGTAGCCCGGACGAGCCACCGCGCCCGTCCAGGCCATTCACGGTCAACGCGCGCCTGTTCAGCACAGAGTCGCAGGCGCGGCGAGCAGTTGTGCCGTGAGCACGCCGGAGCACGCATCGGCGCGGGTGATGAGCCCGACGACCCGAACCCCCGACGGGTCGGCCGACCGTGCTGACGAGTCCCGTACCGAAGTGAGCTCCCAGCCCCCCGCGGGCCCGGATCCGCACGAGACGGACGAGTCGAAGGCCGAGCGCGAGCGCAGCGAAGCCAGGGCGATGGAATCCATGATGTGGACCGTCATCGGGCACATGGGCGCCGCACTGCTCGTCTACGGAGGCATCGGCTACCTGCTCGGCCGCTGGCTGGGCCACCCGATCCTGCTGCTGTTCGGCCTGCTTTTCGGCATGGTCGTTTCGCTGGCCTACACGATCTGGGTGGCGAACCGCACCGGGAAGCAGCGCTGAGCCGCCGGTCCGCCATGCCCGAGATCCACGCGTACCCGCCCCCTGAGCGGATGAAGATACCCAGCAAGCACCGTCCGCCACGACAGATGGTGAACCCAATGCGCACAGCCGAAGGAGTGAACCGGTGAGTACGACCGCGAGTACCGTGCTGCTCGCCAGCGGCGACTGTTCCGCGACCAACTCTCACGCGGGCTCGAACTGCGGCTTCCAGGCCCCGTCCCTCACGGACTTCAACCTCAGACCGATCTTCCACCTCGGCAGCCTCGGCTTCTACAAGCCGGAACTGCTCGCGCTGATCTGCGCCGGCCTGGTGATCTGGTTCTTCTGGGCCGCGTTCAGCAAGCCGAAGCTGGTACCGACCGGGGTGCAGAACCTCGGCGAGATGGGCTACCTGTTCATCCGGGACCAGATCGCCCGACCGATGATCGGCAAGAACGGCGACAGGTTCGTGCCGTTCCTGACCGGACTGTTCTTCTTCGTCTGGGTGATGAACCTGATGGAGATCATCCCGATCGCGCAGCTGCCGGTGACCTCGTTCATCGCGTTCCCGGCCTCGCTGATGCTGATGGTCTACATCACGTACTGGTACCAGGCGATCAAGCACCAGGGCTTCTTCGGCTTCCTGAAGAACGTGGTGCCGAAGGGCGTGCCGCTTCCGGTGCTGTTCATCCTGGTGCCGGTGGAGTGGCTGCGGGTCCTGGTCATCCAGCCGTTCACGCTGATGGTCCGGCTGTTCGCGAACATGTTCGCCGGCCACCTGCTGCTCGCCACCTTCACCATCGCCACCTGGTACCTCGCCAGCGCCACGTTCAGCGCCCTGTTCGCCGCCGGCTCCGCCGTCATGGTGGTGGTGCTGACCGCCTTCGAGATGCTGATCCAGGCGCTGCAGGCGTACATCTTCACGATGCTCACCGCCCAGTACGTGGGCGAGGGCGTCCAGGCCGCGCACTAAAGCGGCCGACCGAACCAACCGAATACCCGCTAGCCCTACCGGTAGGTCCCGTCTACCGGTTCGACGAGAAGGAAAACCGAAATGTCTGCTCCGGCAATCATCGAAGCCGCTGGTGTCTCCGGCTCGCTCGGCGCCGTCGCGTACGGCCTCGCGGCGATCGGCCCGGGCGTCGGCATCGGCCTCATCTTCGGCCACGGCGTCGAGGCGATGGCCCGTCAGCCCGAGGCCGCCGGCATGATCCGCACCAACATGTACATCGGCTTCGCGCTGACCGAGGCGCTCGCGCTGCTCGGCATCGTCATGCCGTTCGTCTTCGGCAAGTAGGTCCTCGCGGATCTCCGAGTCGATTAAGGAGGGCTTCACCGTGGCACCCGTCACGATCCTGGCCGACAGCTCGGTGAACATGGGCAACCCGATCCTGCCCGAGCTGCCCGAGCTCATCATCGGCATCATCTCCTTCGCCGTCGTCTTCTACTTCCTGGCGAAGAAGCTGCTGCCGAACATCCGCAAGACCCTGGACGAGCGCACCGAGGCGATCGAGGGCGGCCTGCAGCAGGCGGAGGCCGCGCAGGCCGAGGCCGCCCAGGTCAAGGCCGACGCCCAGGCGCAGCTCGCCGAGCTGCGGCACTCCACCGCGGACATCCGGGCCAAGGCGCAGGCCGACGGCGCGGCGCTGGTGGAGCAGGCCCGTACCGAGGCCGGCACGCAGAAGGAGGCCATCATCGCCTCCGCGCACGCCCAGCTGGACGCGGACCGGAACAGCGCGGTCAACGTGCTCAAGGCCGACCTCGGCAAGCTGGCCACCGAGCTCGCCGACAAGATCGTCGGGGAGCGCTCGCAGGACGCGGCGCTGCAGGAGCGGATCATCGACCGCTTCCTGGACGAGCTCGACGCCAAGCTGGGCGCGTCCCAGAAGGTGGGCTGAGCGATGCGTGGCGCATCTCGCGAGTCCCTCAAAGCGGCGCGCGAGTCCCTGGCGGCCCTGACCGAGGTCCCGACGACCGACGTCACCGCGCTGTCGGACGACCTGGCCGCGATCGCGGCGCTGCTGGACGGCGAGGTCTCGCTGCGCCGGCTGCTGACCGATCCGGCTCGTCCGGGCGATCAGCGCGCCGAGCTGGTGGCCGAGCTGCTTGGCGGCAAGGTGGGCGAGAACGCGGTCGAGCTGGTCTCGGGCGTGGTGCGCAGCCGCTGGTCGCAGCCTCGCGACCTGGCCGACGCGCTGGACGAGCTCGCGGTGGAGGCCGAACTGGCCCTCGCCGAGCGGGCCGGCGCCCTCGACTCGGTCGAGGACGACCTGTTCCGCTTCGGCCGGATCCTGGCCGCCGAGCCGGAGCTCACCCAGGGCCTGAGTCAGCGCATTCCGCTGCGCCAGCGCTCCGGCCTGGTGGACTCGCTGCTCGCCGGCAAGGCCAACCCGTCCGCGGTGCGGCTGATCCAGCGCGTGGTGGCCAACCCGCGCCTCGGCTCGGTGCTGGACGGCGTCGAGCGCCTCAGCTCGATCGCCGCGGCGCACCGGGAGCGGATCACCGCGCTGGTCACGGCGGTGGTCCCGTTGACGGAGGCGCAGCGCGAACGGCTCACGGCCATCCTGGCCCGCGGCTACGGCAAGCAGATCCGACTGAACGTCGAGCTCGACCCCGAGCTGATCGGCGGCATGACGATCCGCATCGGCGACGACATCATCGACGGCTCGCTGGCCAGCAAGCTGGCCGAGGCGGCGCGCGGCTTCGCGGCCTGACGCGGCCTCACCCCCAGTCAGACAGAGCAGTACCCCACGACGAGTTCGCGGGCGACGGCGAGTACCGCAGGCGTCCGAGAAGACTTAGGAGACAGGAACACTGATGGCGGAGCTTACGATCCGTCCGGAGGAGATCCGGGACGCGCTGGAGCGCTTCGTCGCCTCGTACGAGCCTTCGGCCGCCAATGTGGACGAGGTCGGCACGGTCCTCGAGATCGGTGACGGCATCGCGAAGGTCGAGGGCCTGCCCTCGGCGATGACCAACGAGCTGCTGAAGTTCGAGGACGGCACCCTCGGCATCGCGCTCAACCTCGACGTACGCGAGATCGGCGTCGTGGTCATGGGCGACTACAGCAAGATCGAGGAAGGCCAGATGGTCCGCCGCACCGGCGAGATCCTCTCGACCCCGGTCGGCGACAAGTTCATGGGCCGCGTGGTGGACCCGCTGGGCACCCCGATCGACGGCCTCGGCCCGATCGAGGCCGAGGGCCTGCGCGTGCTCGAGCTGCAGGCGCCCGGCGTCATGCAGCGCCAGTCGGTCAACGAGCCGCTGCAGACCGGCATCAAGGCCGTCGACTCGATGACCCCGATCGGCCGCGGCCAGCGCCAGCTGATCATCGGCGACCGGCAGACCGGCAAGACCGCGGTCTGCATCGACACGATCCTCAACCAGAAGGCCAACTGGGATTCGGGCGACCCGAAGAAGCAGGTCCGCTGCATCTACGTCGCCGTCGGCCAGAAGGGCTCGACGATCGCCGCGGTGCGCCAGGCGCTCGAGGACAACGGCGCGCTGGAGTACACCACCATCGTCGCCGCCCCGGCCTCCGACCCGGCCGGCTTCAAGTACCTCGCCCCGTACACCGGCTCGGCCATCGGCCAGCACTGGATGTACGCCGGCAAGCACGTGCTGATCGTCTTCGACGACCTGTCCAAGCAGGCCGAGGCCTACCGCGCCATGTCCCTGCTGCTGCGCCGCCCGCCGGGCCGCGAGGCCTACCCGGGTGACGTCTTCTACCTGCACTCCCGGCTGCTGGAGCGCTGCGCCAAGCTCTCCGACGACATGGGCGCGGGCTCGATGACCGGTCTGCCGATCGTGGAGACCAAGGCGAACGACATCTCCGCGTTCATCCCGACCAACGTCATCTCCATCACCGACGGCCAGTGCTTCCTGGAGACGGACCTGTTCCTCTCCGGCGTGCGCCCGGCGATCAACGTCGGTACCTCGGTCTCCCGAGTCGGCGGTGCCGCGCAGGTCAAGGCGATGCGCCAGGTGTCCGGCTCGCTCCGTGTCGACCTGGCCCAGTTCCGCGACCTGGAGGCCTTCTCCGCGTTCGCCTCGGACCTGGACGACGCCTCGAAGGCGCAGCTGGCCCGCGGTCAGCGGATGGTCGAGCTGCTCAAGCAGGGCCAGTACACGCCGTACCCGGTGGAGGACCAGGTCGTCTCGATCTGGTCCGGCACCTCCGGCGAGCTGGACGAGGTCCCGGCCGAGGACGTGCGCCGCTTCGAGGCCGAGTTCCTGGCCTGGCTCAAGTCCTCTAAGCCGGAGATCCTGGTCTCCATCGCCGCGAAGAACGAGAAGCTCTCGGACGAGACGATCGAGCTGCTCAAGGACTCGATCGACGAGTTCAAGAACAGCTTCGAGAAGGCGGACGGCCAGCTGCTGCGCGGCGACGTGGCGGTGGCCCCGCTCACCCGCGACGAGGTCGCCCAGGAGACGATCACCCGGAACGTGAAGGCCTGAGCCCCATGTCCCGAGTGATCCGACAGTCCAGGAAGGAGGGCTGAGGCAGTGGGAGCCCAACTCCGTGTCTACCGGCGGCGCATCGCGTCCGTCTCCGCCACGAAGAAGATCACCCGCGCGCAGGAGCTGATCGCGACCGCGCGCATCGTCAAGGCGCAGCAGCGCGTGGCGGCGTCGACCCCGTACGCCCGGGAGATCACCCGGGCGGTGTCGGCGGTGGCCTCGCACTCCAACGCCAAGCACCCGCTGATCGGTGAGCGCCCGCGGCTGCTGCGCGCGGCGATCGTGCTGATCACCGCGGACCGCGGCTTCGCCGGCGCCTACAACAGCGCCGCGATCAAGCAGGCCGAGCAGTTGGCCGTGCTGCTGCGGGACGAGGGCAAGGAAGTCGTCAGGTATGTCGTCGGCCGCAAGGGCGCGTCGTACTACAACTTCCGGGGTATCGAACTTGCGGGGACCTGGTCCGGCTTCTCGGACAGCCCGCAGTACGGCGACGCCGCGGAGATCGCGGACGTCGTGATCGCCGACTTCGAGAAGGGCGGCGAGAACGGCGGGGTCGACGAGCTGCACGTGGTGTCCACCGAGTTCGTCTCGATGCTGACGCAGACCGCGTCGGCGGCGCGGTTCCTGCCGCTGGAGATCGAGGAGTCGACCGAGCCCCCGGCCGGCGGCGTCTTCCCGCTCTACGAGTTCGAGCCGTCCCCGGCCGCGGTGCTCGACGCCCTGCTGCCGAACTACATCAAGGCGCGTCTGTACAACGCCCTGCTGCAGTCGGCGGCCTCGGAGCACGCCGCCCGGCGGCGCGCCATGAAGTCGGCGACGGACAACGCGTCCGACCTGATCAAGCAGCTCACCCGTTTGGCCAACTCGGCCCGCCAGGCCGAGATCACCCAGGAAATCAGCGAGATCGTCGGCGGCGCGAACGCCCTGGCCGACGCGAACGCAGGGAGTGATTAGAACCCATGACGACCACGACCACGACCGGCGTCGGCCGCGTTTCGCGGATCATCGGTCCCGTTGTCGACGTGGAGTTCCCCGTCGACGCGATGCCGGAGATCTTCAACGCCCTGACGATCGACTACGACTTCCTGGGTGAGACCCGTACCCTCACCCTCGAAGTGGCTCAGCACATCGGCGACAACATGATCCGCGCGATCGCGATGAAGCCGACCGACGGCCTGGTGCGCGGCTCCGAGGTGAAGGACAGCGGCGGCCCGATCTCGGTGCCCGTCGGCGACATCACCAAGGGCCACGTCTTCGACGTGACCGGGAACGTGCTCAACCTCAAGGAGGGTGAGACGTTCGAGGTCAAGGAGCGCTGGGGCATCCACCGCAAGGCGCCGAGCTTCGACCAGCTCGACTCGAAGACCGAGATGTTCACCACGGGCATCAAGGTCGTCGACCTGCTCACCCCGTATGTGAGCGGTGGAAAGATCGGCCTGTTCGGCGGCGCCGGCGTCGGCAAGACCGTGCTGATCCAGGAGCTCATCTACCGCGTCGCCGAGAACTTCGGCGGTGTGTCGGTGTTCGCCGGAGTCGGCGAGCGCACCCGTGAGGGCAACGACCTGATCGCGGAGATGACCGAGACCGGCGTCATCGAGAAGACCGCGCTGGTCTACGGCCAGATGGACGAGCCCCCGGGCACCCGTCTGCGGGTCGCGCTGTCCGCGCTGACGATGGCGGAGTACTTCCGCGACGTGCAGAAGCAGGACGTGCTGCTGTTCATCGACAACATCTTCCGTTTCACCCAGGCCGGTTCCGAGGTCTCCACGCTGCTGGGCCGGATGCCCTCCGCGGTGGGTTACCAGCCGACCCTGGCGGACGAGATGGGTGAGCTGCAGGAGCGGATCACCTCGACCCGCGGTCACTCGATCACCTCGGTCCAGGCGATCTACGTCCCCGCGGACGACATCACCGACCCCGCGCCGCACACCACCTTCGCGCACCTCGACGCGACCACGGTGCTCTCCCGGCCGATCACCCAGAAGGGCATCTACCCCGCGGTGGACCCGCTGGAGTCGACCTCGCGCATCCTGGACCCGCGGTACATCGCGAAGGACCACTACGAGTGCGCGACCCGGGTCAAGGCGATCCTGCAGAAGTACAAGGACCTGCAGGACATCATCGCGATCCTGGGTATCGACGAGCTCTCCGAAGAGGACAAGCTCACCGTGGCGCGGGCGCGCCGCATCGAGCGGTTCCTGTCCCAGAACACCTTCGTGGCGAAGGTCTTCACCGGCCTCGACGGTTCGTTCGTGCCGCTGGACGAGACCATCGCGGCGTTCACCGCGATCGCCGACGGCAAGTACGACCACGTGCCGGAGCAGGCGTTCTTCATGTGCGGCGGGCTCGAGGACCTCGAGCGCAAGTACAAGGAACTGACCAAGTAGTCAGGCGCCAGTCCGTGCGGGCGCTTCCGGCCAGGGTTCGAGATCTGGCCGGAGGCGCCCGGCGGTTCGGATAGACTTCAACCACTAGTGGCAAAGGGAGCCGCACCATGGCTGAACTCGACGTGGCGCTGGTCGCGGCCGACCGTGAGGTCTGGTCGGGCAAGGCGTCGCTGGTGATCGCGAAGACCGCGGACGGCGACGTCGGCGTCATGCCCGGACATCAGCCGATCCTCTCGCTGCTCAAGCCGTCGGTGATCACCATCAAGACCGTCGTGGACGGGGCCGCGGGGGAGACCCTGAAGGCCGCGCTGCACGGCGGTTTCATCTCGGTGGCCGACAACCGGGTCTCGCTGCTGAGCGAGTCCGCGGAGCTCACCGCCGAGATCGACGCGGGCCGCGCCCAGGAGGCGCTGAACCGGGCCAGGGCCGGCGAGTTCGGCGCCGACTCCGAGGCCGCCGCCGCAAGAGCCGAGCTGCGGCTGCGCGCCGTAGGCCGCGGCGAATAGCCGGCGGAGGCGGGCGTTGCGAGGCGTGGCGGGTCGACGATGTTGACCGGGCTCCTCGAGATTCTGGCAGCGCTGTGCCTACTCGTCCTGTGCGCGATAGGCGCCCTCTTCCTGCGCCGGATCATGATCCGGCGCCGGGGCGGCACCTTCGACTGCAGCCTGCGTCTGACTCCCGCGCTGCCGGGGGCGACGCGGGCTGCTGCGCGCATAGGCGCCCCCGCGCCGGCCGCCGAAGCCGTCGAGGTCGAGCCGGTGCGCGGCACCGGCACCCCGTTCACCGCCGCCGGCGTGCGCGACGGCCGCGGCTGGTCCTACGGCATCGCCCAGTACGGCGCCGACCGCGTCGACTGGTACCGCATCTTCTCCTACGCCCTCCGCCCGGCCGCCGTGCTCACCCGGCGCGACCTCGAGGTGGTCGGCCGCCGCGCCCCCGAGGGCACCGAGGAGCTCGCCCTCTTCCCCGGCTGGACGATCCTGGACTGCCGCTTCGGCGCCGGATACGCCGAACTCGCGCTGTCCGAGGACGCGCTCACCGGATTCCTCTCCTGGCTCGAGGCCGCGCCCCCGGGACAGGACGTCTCCCGGGTCTCCTGAGCCCGCGTCAGCTCTTCTCGCGGGTACCGCCCGGCACCCACAGCACGTCGCCGCCGGCGTCCTTGTTCGCGTAGCGCGCCAGGATGAACAGCAGGTCCGACAGCCGGTTGAGGTACTTCGCCGTCAGCACGTTCATCGAGTCGCCGTGCGCGTCGATCGCGGTCCACGCCGAGCGCTCGGCCCGCCGCACCACCGTGCGCGCCACGTGCAGCAGCGCGCTGCCCGGCGTGCCGCCGGGCAGGATGAACGAGCGCAGGTTCTCCAGGCTCTCGTTGTAGTGGTCGCAGTCCCGCTCGAGGCGGTCGATGTCGGCCTGCTCGATCCGCAGCGGCGGATACTCCGGCTCGGGCACGACCGGGTTGCTGAGGTCGGCGCCGACGTCGAACAGCTCGTTCTGAATCCGGGTCAGCGTGGCGGCGCTCTCGGGATCCAGCTGCCCGAGGGCGATGGCGACCCCGATGCTGGAGTTCGCCTCGTCCGTGTCCGCGTACGCGACGAGCCGCGCGTCGGTCTTGGAGGTCTTGCTCATGTCGCCCAGCCGGGTGGACCCGTCGTCCCCGGTGCGCGTGTAGATCCTGGTGAGGTTGACTGCCATGTCCCGAGCTTAGCCACCCGGAGCGGGGCCGAGGCCGCGTTCGATCAGCTCGGCGGCGCGCCGGACGTCGGCCGTGACGGCGGCGTGGAGGTCTTCGGGGCCGGACGCCGTCTCCAGGTGGCGGCGCAGGCTGGCGTACTGGACGGGCCAGAGGCCGAGCAGGGCGTGGGCCGCGGCCAGAGCCTCGGGGTCGCCGCCGAATCTCGGGGCGAGGAGCTCGGCCGCCATCGTGGTCATGCGCGCGGTCTCCTCGTGCTGGTAGGCGCGCAGCGAGGGCGTGGACCGGATGAGCGCGCCGAAGCGACGCGTCTGCTCGCGTGCCCGCCCGAAGTCGGGCTCGGACGCGATCCGGCCGATGAGCGCACCGAGTTCCTCGGCCAGCACGCCGAGAACGGCGGTCACCGGCGGGGTCGCGTGGTCGCCGAGAGCGGTCCGGAGGGCATCGGGGAGGGCCTCGACGTGGTCGAGCAGCAACGCCTCCTTGGTCGGGAAGTAGTTGTAGACCGTCTTCTCCGATACGCCGCAGGCCTCTGCGATCTCGACCACGCGCACGGCGTCGAAGCCCTTGGCCAGGAACAGTTCCGTGGCCGTGTCGGTCAGCAGCTTCCGCGTCTGCTGCTTCCGGCGTTCGCGCAGGCTCATAGGTCTAGTTTACTGCTACTGTAGAACTTACAGTGACTGTAGAGATCTAGCTGGAGGCAGTGCCATGAGCGCGATACGCATCGAGCAGACCTATCCGCAGCCGACCGGCGTCGTCTGGCGCGCCTTGACCGATCCGGAGGTGGTCCCGCGGTGGACGTCGACCGGCGCGGGCGGGCGGCCGGTCGGGTTCTCCACGGAGGTGGGGACGCGGTTCCAGTTCATCGGCAAGCCCAAGCCCGGCTGGGACGGCGTGGTCGACTGCGTGGTGCTCGAGGCCCGCGAGCCTTCCGTCTTCCGTTTCAGTTGGACGGACAGTGGCAGCGGCGACGTGACCGAGGTCGCCTTCCTGCTCGCGCCGACCGGCGATGGCGGGACCCGGCTCGTCTACGAGCACACGGGCTTCAGGGGCGTCGGCGGGTTCTTCATG
This sequence comes from Actinospica sp., assembly GCF_035552695.1. NCBI lineage: Bacteria > Bacillati > Actinomycetota > Actinomycetes > Catenulisporales > Actinospicaceae > Actinospica > Actinospica sp. The sequence continues at coordinate 12,017 of NZ_DASZKT010000129.1, read as the reverse complement.
GCGCGGCTGCTCGGGCGCGTCCGGCGCACCATGCTGCGGTCGGGACTGCCCCCGGTCCTCGCTGACCTCGCTTAGCTACCGGCTAGTAGGCTGCGAGCCATGACAAACACTATCGCCGTGATCGGTGCCGGACTGATGGGTTCGGGCATCGCCCAGGTATCGGCGGCCGCCGGATACGAGGTGGTCCTGAGGGACGTGTCGGACGCCGCCACCGCGCGCGGGCTGGCCGGTATCACCGCCTCCTACGAGAAGTTCGTGAGCAAGGGCAGGCTCGCCCAGGCGGACGCCGAGGCGGCGCTGGCCAGGATCACCGCCACCACCGACCTGGGGGCCGTGGCCGAGGCGGACGTGGTCGTGGAGGCCGTCTTCGAGGACCTCGAGGTCAAGCAGGGCCTGTTCCGCGAGATCGACAAGATCGCCAAGCCGGGCGCGGTGCTGGCGACCAACACCTCCGCGCTGCCGATCACCCAGATCGCGGCGGTGACCGAGCGGCCCGAGGCGGTCGTGGGCACGCACTTCTTCTCCCCGGTGCCGCTTATGGCGCTGTGCGAGCTCGTGCGCGGCTACAAGACCGCGGACGAGACGCTGGTCCGCGCGCGTGAGTTCGCCGAGAAGGTCGGCAAGACGTGCATCGTGGTCAACCGGGACGTGGCCGGCTTCGTGACCACCCGGCTGATCGCCGCGCTGGGCAACGAGGCGGTGCGGCTGCTGGAGACGGGCGTGGCCACCGCCGAGGACATCGACACGGCGTGCAAGCTCGGCTTCGGGCACACGATGGGCCCGCTCGCCACGCTCGACCTGACCGGCGTGGACATCATGCGCAACGCCACCCGGAACATCTACAACGAGACCCACGCGGACCAGTTCGCGGTGCCCGAACTGCTGAACCGCATGGTCGCGGCCGGGGATCTGGGCCGCAAGACCGGCCACGGGTTCTACGACTACAGCTGAGCGCCGGGCAGCTGGGCAACCGGGCAGCTGGCGCGAAGAAGCCTGAGTGCCCCTCAGCTGAGGGGCACTCAGGTCTCGTTTCCTACGCGTTCGCGTCGATCGCCTGGCCGCGCAGCAGCCGCTGCGTGCCGTCGCGCTGCTCCAGCAGCATCCGGCGCAGGGCCGGCGGCATGATCTTCTCGTCCGTCTCCGCGAGCACCACGTCCACGGCGTCCACGACGGACTGTTCCACCGTCAGGATCGGGTAGAGACCGCCGACGAGATACTGCGCCATGTGCGGCGTGCGCTCGGCCCACAGCCGGGTGACGGCCTCGAAATAGCGCGCCACGTACGGCTTGAGCAGTTCGCGCTGCTCGTTCTGCGTGAAGCCGGTCATGACCGCGAGCAGCTCCTCGTTGCTGAGCTTGTCGCTCTCCACCATCGAGGCCCAGGCCTCTTCCTTGGCCTCGGCCGTCGGGATGGCCGCGCGGCAGTTCAGTGCGTGCCGCCTGCCCGCGGCGGTCGGGTCCTTGGCGAGCTCGGCGTCGATCAGCGCGGCGTCCGCGCGACCCATCGCGGTCAGCCGCGCCAGCAGCGCCCAGCGCAGATCGGTGTCCACGGTCAGGCCGTCGATCCGCTCGGTTCCCTCCAGCAGCCCGCCGAGCAGGTTCAGCTGAGCGTTCGTCAGCGCCGAGGCGGTCAGCGCCTTGGCCCAGGAGAGCTGGATGTCGCTGCCCGGCTCGGCCGCCAGCAGCCGCTCGTGCGCGAACCGGGCCCACCGGTCGGCGAGCTCCTTGCGGTGCGCCGGCGACGCGTAGAGCTCGATCGCGCTTTTCACCTGGAGCTGCAGCGACTGCAGCATGCCGATGTCGGTCTCCTTGGCCGCCCCGGAGAGCACCAGCGCCACGTACGCGCTCGCCGACAGCTCGCCGTTGCGCATCATGTCCCAGGTCGCGACCCAGGCCAGCACGCGCGGCAGCGATTCGGTGAACTCGCCGATCGACTCGATCAGCGTCGCGATGGAGCGGTCGTCGAAGCGGATCTTCGTGTACGAGAGGTCGTCGTCGTTGAGCACGACCACGTCCGGCTGCCCCGCCCCGACGAGTTCGGGGACTTCGGTGCGCGGCCCGTCCACGTCGAGTTCGATCCGGCGCACCCGGGCCAGGCCCGCTTCGGACTTCTCGTAGAGGCCGATGGCGATCCGGTGCGGACGCAGCGTCGGGTAGTCCGCGGGGGCCTCCTGCAGCACCGCGAACGACGTGTACGCGCCGTCCTCGGCGAGAGTGAATTCCGCGCGCAGCGTGTTCGGCCCCGCCGTCTCCAGCCACGCCTTCGACCAGGCCGCGAGGTCCCGGCCGCTGGCTTCCTCGAGCGCGTCGAGCAGGTCGGACAGCCGGGCGTTGCCCCAGGCGTGCCGCCGGAAGTAGGTCCGCAGGCCCTCGAAGAACGGCTCATCGCCGACGTACGCCACGAGCTGCTTGAGCACCGAGGCGCCCTTCGCGTACGTGATGCCGTCGAAGTTCACGTACACGGCTTCGAGGTCCGGGATCTCGGCCACGACAGGGTGCGTGGACGGCAGTTGGTCCTGCGAGTAGGCCCGGGACTTCTCGACGTTCGCGAAGGTGGCCCAGGCGCCGGTCCAGCGCGTCGCGTCGGCCTGGCAGCGGACCGAGGCGTAGGTGGCGAAGGACTCATTGAGCCACAGGTCGTTCCACCACTGCATGGTGACCAGGTCGCCGAACCACATGTGCGCGAGCTCGTGCAGGATCGTCTCGGCCCGCCGCGCGTACGAGGCGTCGGTGACCTTGGAGCGGAAGACGTAGACCTCGCGGAAGGTCACGCAGCCCGCGTTCTCCATCGCGCCGGCGTTGTACTCGGGCACGAACAGCTGGTCGTACTTGGCGAAGGGGTAGGGCTGGTCGAACTTCGCCTCGAAGTAGTCGAAGCCCTTGAAGGTGACGTCGAAGATCTCGTCGGCGTCCAGGTACTCCATCAGGGACTTGCGCGCGACGACGGCCATCGGGATCACCGTGCCGTTGGCCGACGTGTAGTTCTTGCGCACGACGCCGTAGTCACCCGCGACCAGCGCGGTGATGTAGGTCGAGATCCGCTCCGTGGGCGCGAAACGCCACACGGCCACGCCGTCGGCCACCGGCTCCGGCGCCGGCGTGGGCGCGTTGGAGAACAGCTCCCAGGTCGCCGGCGCGGTCACGGTGAACTCGAAGCTGGCCTTCAGATCCGGCTGCTCGAAGTTGGCGAACACGCGGCGGGCGTCCGGCACCTCGAACTGCGTGTACAGGAACACGCCGCCGTCCACCGGGTCCACCATCCGGTGCAGGCCCTCGCCGGTGTGGCTGTACTGGCATTCCGCCCGCACCCGCAGCACGTTCTCGGCCTGGAGGTCTCCGAGGGCGATGCGCGAGTCGGCGAAGACGACGGCCGGGTCGAGCGAGCGGCCGTTGAGGGTGATCTCGTGGACCGAACCCTTCGTGACCAGGTCGGCGAACGTGGCCGCACCCGGCTCGGCGGTGAAGCTGATGGTGCTGCTGGAGCCGAAGCTCTCGGAGCCGACCGTGAGATCGAGCTCGACCTCGTAGGACGAAACCGAAATCAGGCGCGCGCGGTCAGCGGCCTCTTCACGTGTCAGATTGGTACCGGGCACTTTCCTGCACGGCTCCTTACTCGGACTGGTTGGTCAGGTCTCTTGCGTGCTGAAGATACTTGCATGGAATCCTACGGCCGTGGGTGGCGGGAATGGGCGGGGCCGCTGCCGGTGTTGGCGATGTCATGACGGATTCTGTGCGGGAACGGGTGGCGGCCGACCTCTGGGTCGACCCGCTGTGCCCTTGGGCCTGGATGACGAGCCGCTGGCTGCTCGAGGTGGAGAAGCTGCGTCCGATCGACGTGCGCTTCCACGTGATGTCGCTCTCGGTGCTCAACGAGGGCCGCGAGGAGTTGCCCGAGCGGTACAAGGAAATGCTCGGCCGCGGCTTGGGCCCGGTCCGGGTGCTGATCGCGGCTCAGCAGCAGCACGGCGACGAGGTCGTCCGTCCGCTGTACGAGGCGCTCGGCACGCGGCGGCACCTCGGCAAGGAGGAGTTCAGCCGGGAGGTGATCGAGGCCGCGCTCACCGAGGCGGGGCTGCCGACGTCGCTGGCCGACGCGGCGGGCACCGACGCCTACGACGAGGCGCTCAAGGAGTCGCACCACGCCGGCATGGACCAGGTGGGCATGGACGTCGGCACCCCGGTGATCGCCACCGAGGGCGTGGCGTTCTTCGGTCCGGTGGTCTCCCCGGCGCCCAAGGGCGAGGCCGCGGCGAAGCTGTGGGACGGGGTGCTGCTGGTCGCCGGGACCGACGGCTTCTTCGAGCTCAAGCGGACCCGGACCCGCGAGCCGATCTTTGACTGAGCGGCGTCGAATCGGTCGAATCATCAGTCGGTGACGGCCTGACGGCGGTCCCGGCCAGCGGCAGGCGCACCGTGAACACGGCGCCCCCGCCCGGCCGGGACCGCACCGCCGCGGTGCCGCCGTGCGCCTGCGCGACCGAGTTCACGATCGAGAGCCCGAGTCCGCTCCCGCCGGTACCGCCGCCGCGACCGCGCGAGCTGTCGGCGCGATAGAAGCGCTCGAAGACGAGCCGCTGCTGCTGTTCGCTCAGGCCCGGCCCCTCGTCGGCCACCTCGAGCACCACCTGCTCGCCCTCGTGGCACGCCCGGATCGTGGCGCGGCTGCCCGGCGGGGTGTGCGCACGCACGTTGGACAACAGGTTCGCGAGCACCTGGCGCAGCCGGTCCCCGTCGCCGATCACGCGCACCGGGCCGTCCGCGTCGTCCACCGCGGTCTCGATCGGCCAGCGCGGATCTGCGGCCAGCGAGTCCCGCGCCGCGTCGTGGATCAGAACACTGAGGTCCACGATCGCGCGGTCCAGCGGACGTCCGGAGTCCAGCCGGGCGAGCAGCAGCAATTCGTCGACCAATACGCCCATCCGGCTTGCCTCGGACTCGATCCGGCGCATCGCCAAGGCCAGGTCCTCGGGCCGCGAGGACGCACCGCGGCGGAACAGCTCGGCATAGCCGCGGATGGACGCGAGCGGGGTGCGCAGCTCGTGCGAGGCGTCCGCGATGAAGCGCCGCAGCCGGTTCTCCGAGGCGCGCTGCTCGTTGAACGCGTGCTCCAGACGAGTGAGCATCATGTTCACCGAATGCCCCACCCGGCCCAGTTCGGTGTCCGGATCGGCCGGCGCCACCCGCTGGTTCAGCTCGCCGCTGCCGATCAGCACGATCTCGTCGCCCATCTTCTCGAAGGGCCGCAGCTGCCGCTTGATCTTCATGCTCGCCATCCAGCCGACGAAGCAGAACGCGAGGCCCGCGGTGACCAGCTCGACGAGGCCGATGTGCCACATGGTGTTCGTCACGCTGCGCTCGGAGGTCGCGAGGATCAGCGTGCCCTGATCATCAGGGAGGTAGCTCACCCGGACGCGGTACTTGGTCGAGTCCTGGATCGTCGTGTAGAACTCGGCGCCGTCCTGGTTCGGCCCGGACCCCGGCCGTCCGGCCTTCATGGCGGCGGTGATCGCCGGAGTCGAGCCGATCTGCTGGACCGTGCCGTTGGAGAGCCGCATCAGCAGCAGCGCGGGCAGCATGCCGGACTGCGCGGCCCTGGCCCACTGCGTGTCCGAGGAGGTGCTCAGGACCGGCGGGTTGTGCGATTCGGACTGTGTGGCGACGTACTGGTTCATGAGCACCGAGGCCGCCGACAGCTGCGCGTCCAGGTTGCTCAGCAGCAGGTTGTAGACGGCCCAGGAGGTCACCGCGCCGGCGATCAGCAGCGCGACGACGAGCCGTATCAGCAGCGTGCGCAGCAGCCGCGCCCGCAGCGAACCGCGGCCGCCGCGATGCTTCGCGCACAACCAGCGATAGACCCGCTTAGCGCCCGCCATCGGATCCCAGGGACGCTCTCGGATCCCGCGGCAGCCGTAGCGAGTAGCCGACCCCGCGCACGGTGTGGATCAGCGGCACCCGGTCGCGGTCCACCTTCTTCCTCAGATAGGAGATGTAGGTCTCGACGACGTTGTCGCCGCCGCCGAAGTCGTACTGCCACACGTGGTCCAGGATCTGCGCCTTCGACATCACCCGGCCCGCGTTCAGGGTGAGGAAGCGCAGCAGCTTGAACTCGGTCGGCGTCAGCTCCATCGGCTCGCCGCCGCGCCGCGCCTCGTGCGCGTCCTCGTCGATGACCAGGTCCGCGTAGCCGAGCTGCGCCCCCTCCTGGCCCGGCCGGGTGCGGCGCAGCACGGCCCTGATCCGCGCGATCAGCTCGTCCAGCGAGAAGGGCTTGGTCACGTAGTCGTCCCCGCCGACCGTCAGCCCGGTGATCTTGTCCTCGGTGGCGTCCCGCGCGGTCAGGAACACCACAGGTACCCGCAGCCCCTGCGCGCGCAGCCGGCTGCACACCTCAAGCCCGTCGAAGTCCGGCAGCATCACGTCCAGCACCAGCAGGTCCGGACCGAACTCGGCGGCCGCGGCCAGCGCCGCCCGGCCGTTCGCCGCGCTGGCCACCTCGAAGCCCTCGTAGCGCAGCGCGAGGCCGACCAGGTCCGTGATCGAGGCCTCGTCGTCGATCACCAGGATGCGCGCCTCAGGTCGTGATTCGGCCATCCGCCACTCCGCCTCGTCTCCCCGTCTCGTCCTCGCCGGGCTCGCGGCCGCTCTGGTCATGCGTCCAACGTGCCTTCATCCACTGTGCCCCACTTGTGAGCCGGCTGGGAGTCGGCTGTGAGCCGGTCGAGCGGGAGCTGAGCAAGGCATGAGAGTTGATTTTGTGGCTTTCGGCAACAGGTTCGCGATCGGCGCGCCGCTAGCGTCGTTGGATGAAGATCCCAATCTGAGGATCCCTACAAGCTAAGGAGCCTCGATGGCGTCCACTCTCGCCCTCGATCCGCGCGCCGACCGCCGCGTGCTCGCCGATCTCGTCCGCGTCCCGCTCGGCTCGACGGCTCGCGCGGCCGCCTTGATCATCGGTGGTGCCGGGCTGACCGGACTCGCCGCGCAGATCTCCATCCCGGTGCACGGCTCGCCGGTGCCGGTCACCGGTCAGACATTCGGCGTGCTGCTGGTCGGCGCGGCGCTGGGCGCCCGCCGCGGGGCCGCCTCGATGGCGCTGTACCTGCTCGCCGGACTCGTGGGGGTGCCGTGGTTCGCCGGCGGAGGCACCGGCTCGATCCACCTGGCCACGCTCGGCTACCTGGTCGGCTTCGTCCTGGCGGGGGCGCTCGTCGGCCGGCTCGCGGAACGCGGCGCCGACCGCTCCCCGTGGCGCACCGCGCTCACGATGGTCGCGGGCAACGTGGTCATCTACGCGTGCGGCGTGCCCTACCTGGCCTGGTCCGCGCACCTGTCCGCGTCCGCCTCGCTGCACTACGGGCTGACGGTCTTTCTGCTCGGCGACGCGCTGAAGATTCTCCTCGCCGCCGGCCTGCTGCCGACCGCCTGGAAGCTCGTCGGCAACCGGACCATGGCAGACTAGCCACATGCGTATCTACCTGGGCTCGGACCACGCGGGCTTCGAGCTGAAGAACCACCTCGTCGCACGGCTGAAGGAGCTCGGGCACGAGCCGGTCGACTGCGGGCCGTACGAGTACGTGGCCACCGACGACTACCCGCCCTACGTGATGGCCTCGGCCAAGAGCGCGGCCGACGACCCGGGCACGCTCGGCGTCGTCATCGGCGGCTCCGGCAACGGCGAGGTCATCGCCGCCAACAAGGTGCCGGGCACCCGCGCGGCGCTGGTGTGGAGCGAGGAGACCGCTTCGCTGGCCCGGCAGCACAACGACGCCAACGTGATCAGCATCGGCGCCCGGATGCACTCGATCGAGGTCGCGACGCGCTTCGTCGAGATCTTCGTGGACACGCCGTTCAGCCAGGACCCGCGGCACGTCCGCCGGATCGCCATGCTCACCGAGTTCGAGTCCACCGGAGAGCTGCCCAAGCCGGAGTAGGCCGTGCCCCACCGTATTCCTACCAACGAGTGACACGGTGGGACTTCACCGGGACTTTTGCCCCCGCGCCGGATGACGGTGGCGAGGCCGGGTCGGTAAGGTCGGCGTCCATGATGGCGACGGCTGCGATGGACCGTCCGGCGGCCCGCTCGCGTGATGCGGCGCGCCGCCGGAGCCGGATGTGGGCGGCGCGGTTCTGGATCAGGCATCGACTGCTGGCGGCCGAGGCCCTGGTCCTGCCGGCGCTGCTCGCGCTCACCGCGGTGCTCGGGGTGCTCGCGCACCTGCACAACCCGTGGGTCCAGACCTCGATGGTCACCCTGCCGCTGCTGCTCGGCGGCTTCACGCTCACCTTCACCTCGCAGCTGGTCCTGCTGGCGGCGGCGGCCGTGGTCGTGCTCGCCGACTCGGCCACGATGAATCCGTCCCGGCCCGACCCCGGCACCGTACTGCTGGTCGGACTCACCGCGCTGGTCGTGCTCGTCATGTCGCGGGAACGGGTCCGCCTCGGCGTGCGCGGCACCCGCGGCGAATCCATGCTCTTCGATCTGCGCGAGCGGCTGCAGGCGCAGGGCCGGGTGCCCCGGCTGCCGAACGGCTGGGAGGTGGACGTCGCGCTCAAGTCGGCGGGCGGCCAGTCCTTCGCCGGGGACTTCCTGATCGCCGCGCGCTCTGAACAGGGCGGCGTGCTGCAACTCGGCCTGGTGGACGTCAGCGGCAAGGGCCTGGAGGCGGGAACCAGGGCCCTGGCACTGTCCGGCGCGTTCGGCGGGCTGCTCGGCTCGGTCCCGGCCGCCGAGTTCCTGGCCTCGGCGAACCGCTACCTGCTGCGGCAGGGCTGGGAGGAGGGCTTCGCCACCGCGGTGCACCTCGTGCTCGACCTGGAGTCCGGCGAGTTCGAGTGCTACAGCGCCGGACATCCGCCGGTCGCGCGGCTGAACGCGGGCGCCGGCGAGTGGGAGCTCGCCGAGACCCCGGGCCCGGTGCTCGGCGTGCTGCCCGAGGTGGTGTACGAGCCGTGCCGCGGCCGCCTGGACCCCGGCGACGCGCTGCTGCTGTACACCGACGGACTCGTCGAGCGGCCCGGCCGGGACCTCTCCGTGGGCCTGGACCGCTTGCTCGGCGCCGCGCAGACCCTGCACACCAAGAGCTTCCCGGGCGGCGCGATGCGCATCGTGGACACGGTCGCCCGCTCGGTGAACGACGACCGTGCTCTCGTGCTGCTGTGCCGCGACGCGCTGGTCTCAGCCGAGGCTTGAGCCGTCCACCGTTCCGCTGGGCGCGCTGATCGCGGCCGTCGTGCCGTAGCCCGCGAACGTCAGCGCGTTCGAGCCCGAGTAGGTCACCTCGACCGGCAGGCCGGTCGCCGCGTTCACGGCGATGGCCGTGGCCGGAGCGTCCTGCGCGCTCGGTGCGCTGATCTCGACGCAGCTCACGCCCTGCACGGTCTTGGTCCCGGCGAGCGCCCAGCTGGACGAAGCCGAGGTCAGGGCCTTGCCCAGCGTGCTCGGCGTCAGCAGTGCGTCAGTGCCGCCCAGGCCGCCGCTGAAGAACGTCGTGGTCTGTGCGCCCGTCAGCTTCACGAAGTTCGCGCCCGCGGCCGCGATCTGACTGCTGGTCAGCACGCTGCCCCAGGACGTCTCGACCATCGAGTCGGGCGCGGCGCTCGCCTGCCCGGGCTCGTACATGGCGTCTGGACGATCTGCGCGGCGGACTCGGCGGACACGTTCGTGGTCTGCGGTGTGCAGTCGCCGACCGCCGCGTTCGTGGTGCTCGCCGGGGCGCTCGGGCTGCCCTGGCCGGTCGTGGTGACCTTCGAGACGTTCGTGCTCGACTGGCCGACCTGAGCCGAGCAGCCGGTGAGCGCGAGCGTGAGCATCGCGACGCCGATGAGCGCGGCGCGCGAGGTGATTCCGGGCACGGGTGGGTATCCCGCCTTCTGCTTCGGTGGTCAGGAAACGCCGTTCTTGCGGTACGGCTCGTAGGTGCCGCCGTTGGTCACGCCGTTGTGCGACCAGTACGGGTACGGGATGACGTGCGCCACGGTGCCGTCCGAGCCGTCGTCCTCCAGCGCGTAGTACTGGGTGTGCTGCGCGTTGGCCCAGCCGCCGAAGAGCACCACGTGGTCGCTGGCGATCATCGCGTCGCCCGGCTGCAGGTCGTCCTTGCTGATCGAGTGCGAGACCGAGGAGCCCATCAGGCCGGTGCAGTTCGTGCCGGGCTTGGCCAGCCCCCAGGCCGCGGAGACGCTGCCGGAGCAGTCGTCCCGGTAGCCGTCGGTGTACGCGGACTGGCTGTAGCCGATCTGATGGCGCACCCGCGCCTCCATGTTCGCCAAGATCTGCTGGCGCCCGGGGGAGAGCGAGGAGTAGTCGGGCAGCGTGGTGCGCATGCCCTCACCGGTGCGCGGGCCGTTGATGCCCGCGGTCCAGTTGCCGGTGGTCTGCCAGTCGCCGCCGGTGGTGTCGGCGATCCCGCCGCCGCCCGCGGTCGTGGTGCCACCGCCGCCGGTCGAGCCGCCGGTCGAACCTCCGCCGGTTCCGCCGCCGCCAGCGCCGCCGCCGCTGCCCGTGGAACCGCCGCCTCCGCCACCCCCGGCCGAGCCGCCTCCGCCGGTGGACCCGCCGCCTCCGGTGCCCGTGCCGCTGGTGCTCGTCGATCCGCCGCCGTTGGAGCCGCCGCCGGCCGGTGTGCCGAGCAGCGACTGCGCCGCGCCCGCCGCCGTCGCCCCGTCGCTCCCGGAAAGCGAGTTCAGCAGATTTCTGATCTGTGCGGAGCCGGGCGCGTTCGAGTTCAGCGCCGCCTGGATGTTGGTGATCCCGTTCGCCGCCGCGTCATCGACGATCTGGTACTCGACCGCGCAGCGTCGCAGCGTCTCCGAGTCCTGACCCAGCTGCTGCGCGAGCGTGTCCAGCTTGCCCGCCGCGTCGTTCAGCTTGGACCGCAGCTCGAACCAGACCGCGAGCTGCGCGCCGCCGAGGAAGATGTTGATCGCGTCGCTCGCCAGCGTGTTCTCCAGCAGCGTGCCGAGATGCGACTCGATCGTGGACAGCTGCTTGGGCAACTGTTCCACCTGCTGCGCCTGCGTGTTCCAGTCCTGCGAGACCTGTTGCAACTGCTGTGCGTCGACCGAGAACGCGTCGGCCATCCCCGTGCCCCCTATGAATATCGCGACCCGCGGATCGCGGTTCCGTTCAGCGTCAGATCAGCGTGGCCGCGAGATTCGCGGCGTCGTTCAGCTCCGTCGAAATCTGCGAGAACTGCTCGGAGAGCTGCGAGGTGTGCTGCCGGAACGAGTCCGCCGCCTCGCCCTGCCACGTCACCTTCGCGGCGTCCTGCACCAGCTGCTGACCGAGCTGCTCCAGCTGCTGCGCCATCTTCCGCAGGTCCGCGGCCATCTCCTCGGGCGCGCCGACGTGGTCGAACAGGCCCTTGAAGATGCCTTCCACGCCGTCGCCCACGCCGGTCAGGAAGTCGCCCACCCCGTGCACGACGTCGCCCGCCACCTGCGCTCCGGCGTCGACCACGTCCGCACCCGCGTGAACGAGGTCTCCCGCAGCGTTTTCGAGGTCCCCGAGAATCCCCATTCCCCATCCCCTTCGAAGTCTTACGAAAGCTCCGATGGGCGCAATCCTACCGGAGTGCGCCCATCGGGGACAGGGTTCTGCGGTGCTATGACCTCACCGGATGCGGTGCGACCGCGGCATCTGTGACTGCGGCATCACTGCATCGCCGCGAGCGCCGCCGCCGTCTCCGGCCCCGCGTACGAGGCGCCGTAGCCCGCGTCGAGCACCACGCAGCCGATCGCGATGTCCAGCGTCGGATCGAACACGACCATCCAGCTGTTCGGCTTGTCCTGGGTGGAGCCGACGTCCGCCGTGCCGGTCTTGCCGTAGACCGTCGAGTTGACGCCGCTGAAGACGTTGTAGGCGGTGCCGTCGGACTCCGTCGTGACCGCCTTCATCATCTGCCACAGGCTCTGCTGCGCGCTCGAGGGCAGCGAGGTCGCGGTCAGCTGGGCGGCGCCCTGCACCACGATCGGCTGCTTGAACGAGCCCGAGTCCACCGTCGCGACGACCGAGGCCAT
>NZ_DASZKT010000128.1:0-4905 GCF_035552695.1 Actinospica sp. | reverse complement strand
CCCAGTGGGATTTCTGGACGTTGTCGCCGGAGACCGCCCACCAGGTCGCGATCCTGATGTCCGACCGGGGGACGCCGCGGACGTTGCGGAACATGAACGGCTACAGCAGCCATACGTACTCGTGGATCAACGCCGCGGGCGAGCGCTATTGGGTGAAGTACCACTTCAAGACCGTCCAAGGGGTTGAGAACTTCACCCAGGCTGAGGCTGACGCGATGGTCTCCGAGGATGCCGACTTCCATCGGCGGGACCTCTGGAACGCGATCGCCGCCGGTGATGCCCCGGAGTGGCGTCTCGAGATGCAGATCATGCCCTTCGAGGAGGCCGCCGATTACCGCTTCAATCCGTTCGATCTGACCAAGGTGTGGCCGCACTCCGACTACCCGCCGATCACGATCGGCCGGATGGTTCTCGACCGGAATCCCGAGAATCACTTCGCGGAGGTCGACCAGGCCGGGTTCGCGCCGGCGCGGCTCGTGCCGGGGATCGGTCTCAGCCCCGACAAGATGCTGATGGGCCGGATCTTCTCGTATCACGACACACACCTGCACCGGATCGGTGCGAACTACGAGCAGCTTCCGATCAACCGGCCGCTGTCGCCCGTCCACTCATACAACAAGGACGGCGCGATGACCTACCGGGACAACGACGGACAGCCGGTGTACGCGCCGAACTCCTACGGCGGCCCGAAGGCCGATCCGGGCACGGAGCTGCCGACCTGGCAGGTCGAGGCCGGCGAGATCGGCCGCTACGCCTACGAGAAGCACGCCGACGACGACGACTCCGTGCAGCCGCGAGCGCTCTACCGTGACGTGCTGAGCGACACGGACCGTGAGCACCTCGTGTCGAACATCGTCACGCACGCGAGCGCGGACGTGAGCGATGACGTGCGGCGCCGCGTCATCGGCTACTGGACCAACGTCGACGCCGAACTCGGCGCCGGTGTGGCCGCCGGCCTCGGCAAGGCCGACGGCAGCGGCAACGGCGCCGCCACCCTGGCCGATACCGCGGTTGCCCGCGGAGGTGCAGGATGACCGCTCTCATCCGCAAGCTCACGGTCGAGTTCATCGGGACGTTCTTCCTGGTGTTCACGGTGGGCACGGCTGTCGCCACGGCGGGTACCCTCGCGCCGCTGGCGATCGGCTCCGCCCTGATGGTCATGGTGTTCGCCGGTGGCCACGTCTCTGGCGGGCACTACAACCCGGCGGTCAGCACCGCAGTGTTCGCCCGGGGGAAGCTGACCGGCACTGAGTACGTCAGCTACGTGGTGACTCAGGTCGCGGCCGGGATCCTGGCGGGTCTGCTCGTCCGAGCGGTCGGCTACGCCCCGCACAGCGCGGCCGCCGTGGCCGGCACCGGCAAGATGCTGCTGGTCGAGTTCCTGTTCACGTTCGCGCTCTGCTACGTGGTCCTGAACGTCGCGACCGCGAAGGGCACGGAGAACAACTCGTTCTACGGCCTGGCGATCGGCTTCACCGTGGCGACCGGTGCGTTCGCCGTCGGGAAGATCTCCGGTGGAGCGTTTAACCCGGCCGTCGCGTTCGGCGCCTCGGCACTGGGGCTGTTCACGTGGAGCCACATCTGGATCTACCTGCTCGCCGAGTTCGTGGCGGGCGCCGTGGCCGCCGGGGTGTTCCTGCTCACGCAGCCGGCCGAAAGGCCAGACAGGGAACTGCGCTCCGCTGCGCCTGACGGCGGGATTGCCTCCCGGCGCGTCGAGGGCACGGCGCGCGGGATCGCGGGCACGGCGCGCTGAGCCGGTAAGGACGCGACCATCCACACACTCGAGTGCTCCACGCTCGGCGGCACCTCGCTCGCGTCGCGCAGACGCGAGGCCGAGTACGGAGCGCTCGAGACGTGCATTGGGATCCAGGCAAGGATGCCCGGGTGGGCCGGCGCGGCTCGCCTCCGCTCGAGCTGGTGGCCGTGGGGCTCGACCACACGACCGCAGGAATCGAGCTGCGCGAGCGGTGGCGTTCGCCGACGCCGAGATCCCGCGGCGCGATGCCAACCGACGGTCGGTGCACGTAGCCGAGCGGCCGGCGGGCTAGCGGTTGCGGGTGAACTGGGTGCCGCCGGCCACGTGTTCGCGGCGCTCGTAATGGATGGCTCGTGAACCGCTCGTCAGGTGCCGGCCGCGAATGTGTGTCCGGCTGAGAGCTCGGGGGGTTGTCCGAATCGGCTGAACAGTGCGGGCTCGGGGAACAGCGAGATGCGGGTGAGGTGAGTTCGGGTCGTGTCCAAGACGACGATCGCGAAGGGGCGGTAGCTGTTACCGGCGTCGAGGTGGTAGGCCGCGGCGGCGAGCTGGCCGTTGGCGTGGAGGGGAACCATTCGCCAGTCGCGGGCCTGGCCGATGGCCTGAGCAGCGATGAACGGCGCGCATGTTGCCTTGCCGGAGAACCAGGCTGCCGTGCCGGCCATCTCCAGGATGGCGTCGTCGGCCAAGAGCCGCTCTATCTCTGCCATATCTGACTGCTCGAACGCGGCCATGTAGCGGTCGAGGAGGCGACGCGCGCGTTCGTCGGTGGGTTCGGCGAGCTCCTCGTCGCCCATGGTGTGCTGCTCCAGTCTGGCGCGGGCTCGCTGGAGCAGGCTCTTCAGAGCGGCGACCGACACGCTCAGCACGGCCGCCGCCTCGGCGCCCGGCCGATCGAGGACGTCGCAGAGGAAGAACGCAGCGCGCTGGCGTGGCGGCAGGATCTGCGCCGCGGCGACGAGCGCGAGACGCAGGGTGTGGCGAATGGCGACCACCTCTGCTGGGTCGGCGCGGTCGTCAAGTACCAAGCCGTCGGCAATCGGCTCCAGCCAGGCAACATCGCGTGCCGCGTGGGCGGCGGACGCGTAGGGGTCGGATGATGGCGGCCCCAGCCCGGAGGGCAGCATGCGGCGTTGGCGACCGTTCAGCGAGGTCAGGCACACGTTGGTGGCGATGCGATACAGCCAGGTCCGCATCGAGGAGCGTCCCTCGAAACGGTCGAACGCTCGCCAGGCGCGAGTGTAGGTCTCCTGTACCAAGTCCTCGGCGTCGTGGGCCGAGCCGGTCATTCGGTAGCAGTACGCAAGGAGCTCCCGCCGGTACGCGGCGGTCGCTGCCTCAAAACGGTTGGGTTCCACGCCGGTCATCGCCATCGACATGTTGACTTCCGCGGTCCCTGAAAGGAATCGGTCGGTCGCGCGATTCTTTGGCGGCCGTCCGCGAGTCAACACGTGTATGACCCATCCCGATCATCCGATCCTCACCAACGCCGTGCGGTACATCCTCGACGGCCCCCATCTCAGCATCCTGGCCACCACCGGCACCGACGGGACGCCTCAGACGTCGGTGATCTTCGTCAAGCGCAACGGCGACGAGATCCTGTTCAGCACCATCAAGGGCCGGCGCAAGACGATCAACATGAGCCGCGACTCCCGGGTGAACCTGCTCATCCACGGCCTTCCCGTCGACCGCCCAAACTACGCCGGCGACGGCCCCAACTACGCCACCATCTATGGCACCGTAGAACTCACCGACGACCCCAACGGGGCGTTCCACCAGGAGATGTACGACATCCACATGGGCGGCGCGACCCCTCCCCCTGAGCCGGGCGCGCAACGGGTGATCGTGCGTATCGTCCCCCACCGCGTCTATGCCCCGACGTTTCCAGGCCCCCCAAACGCGGTCGAGAGCGCAGATGAACAGCACGCTCAGGATCCATAGGCCGTCCAGCAGCACGGGATCCATGAAACCTCCCTTGGATGGGTTGACGTGTGCTGCTATTCGAGCCGCGAGCGGCCGCTGACGCGGAAGAGCTGGCAGCTACCGCACGCGCGCCGTCATGTCCGCGGAGCAGGTTCCTCGTCGACGGCGTCGAGACGCCCGCCGCAGTGCGGATGCGAGAGCGACTTGAGTAGCCCTCTGGCGATGACTCCGGCCGCGTGCAAGAGTCTGTGGGGTCTTGTTGCGAGTGTTCGACGCCCAACTTGAGAAGGGCAAGAATCCAGGTGCATGGACGTGCGTGGTGATCGACGACGTGCACGAGCTCTTCGCTACCCGCGGGCTTGTCAAGATCCGCGGTGCGATTGATGGCGAGCCGTTTACGAGCGCGCTGATGGCGCAAGGCGACGGCACCCATAGGCTCCCGGTCAAGGCCGCGTTGCGGAAGACGATCGGCAAGGAAGCCGGCGACACCGTTCATGTCCGGATCGACGAGCGGATTGGCTAGCTGCTGTCCCGGCGTTGCGCTTGCCGCGCATTGCGCGGCTCACGCCGAAATGTCGCGGGTACCTGCGGCTGATCGAGAGCAGGTTTGTGCGACCCAGCCAGAGCGTCACTGTCAGCGCGGTGGCTCTCGACGAGACCGCTGCGTATCGTGGGAGCTGCTGCGCTCATAGATCGGCGCCGTATGGCTGGGTGATCAGTTCGAAGTGATGCCCGGACGGGTCGTCGAAGTAGACGCCCCGTCCGCCGTGGTTGGTGTTGATCTCTCCCGGCGCGTGGCCAGGACCAGCCCGGTACGGCACGCCGTTAGCCTTGATGCGCTCAAGCGCGCGGTCAAACACGTCGTCGGAGACGAGTAGTGCGTAGTGCTGGCCGGGGAACTCCACGCCGGGCTCGGCGTAATCGAGGCGGATCCCGTCGTCGAGCGTGAGGCTGAGGAACGGTCCCCGCGCGTAGCGCGACGCTTCGACGCGTTGCCCAGAGGCGCGCGGTGACGTGAAAGCGGGACCGTGCCCTCCTGAGCGGTGGGCGACACGTGACGGAACCGGCGTACGCTGGCGCCGGCTTGCAGTCCCGGCGCTGCCGACACGGTGGCTAGATGGACCAGAGGGCTTGGGTGGGTGAGAGGCGTGCGGCGCGGAGGGCGGGGATGAGTCCGGCGACCGCGCCGATGAGGAGTGAGGCGGTGATGCCGCCGGCCCAGG
>NZ_DASZKT010000127.1:0-36908 GCF_035552695.1 Actinospica sp. | reverse complement strand
TTGTCGTGCGAGAGGACGACGTCGGGGAACTCCTCGCCGAGCACCGACGACACGCGCTCCGCACCCGCGCCGACGGCACCGAATACGAGGCCTGGCACGCGCAGCGAGTCGGGGTCGAACTCGGCGATGAACCGGTCGACCGCGGGGCCTGAGTACAGGCCCGCCTGGATCATGGCCGTCCACTCGCCGATGCTGTGCCCGGCGACCGCGCCGGGACGAATGCCCATGTCGCCGAGGCCACGTGCGAGCAATCGGCCGACCTCGACCACGCCGACGCTGTGCGCACCGATGCCGGTGGACGCGTCGTGGCCGGTCAGGGCTTTCACGCCCAGCAGAGCGGCGATATCGTCCACGCGCGGCGTGAACTCTGCTTCGAGGCCGGGGAAGACGAACGCGATCTTGCTGTCCGGCTCCTGATCGGCCAGCAGCGGCTGCGGGCTGAACCAGATGTCGCTGCGTCCGCGCCACGCCTTGCCGTTGGTCAGGATGCGGCGAGCGAGCTTGAGCTTCTTCGGCGTCGGGTCGGCGATCGCGATGCGGCAGGGGGCAGTGAGGTCAGGGTTCTGCGTCTCACCGGCTTCGAGCAGGTCAAGCAGCTGGAGGAGGTCGGCGGGGGTGGCGGCGCCGAGGCGGAGGATGTGTTCGCCCGCGACGGCCTGCGTCGCATCGGTGGTGACCGGCGCCTGCTCCAGCACGACGTGCGCGTTGACGCCGCCGTAGCCGAACGCGTTCACGCCCGCCCGACGCGGACCCGTCCCCTCGGGCCACGGCCTGGCCTCGCTGAGCGGCTGGAAGCGCGTCGCCTTCAGCTCGGGGGCCGGGTCCTCGCAGTGCAGGGTCGGCGGCAGGACGTTGTGATGGATCGCGAGCGCGGTCTTGATCAGGCTCGCGATACCCGCGGCGGGCATGGTGTGCCCGATCATCGACTTCACCGAGCCGATGACCGCCCCGGGCTCGCCCTCGCGCGGGCCGAAGACCTCGGCTAGCGTCGCGATCTCGGCGGCATCGTCGGCCGGGGTGCCGGTGCCGTGCGCCTCCAGCAGGCCGAGCGCGTCCGCCGCACGCGGGTCGAGCCCGGCGGACTCCCACGCGCGCCGCACCGCACGCACCTGACCTGCGAGTTCCGCGGTGTGCCCGTTGCCCGCGACGCCGGTGCCGCGGATCACGGCGTAGATCCGGTCCCCGTCCGCGAGGGCGTCGTCGAGCCGTTTGAGCACGACCACGCCGGTTCCCTCGCCGATCAGCACGCCGTCGGCAGCGCGATGGAAGGGGCGGATCACCTCGGTGCGGGAGAGCGCGCCGAGCCGGCCGAAAGTACTCCATAGAGTAATGTCATGGCAGTGATGGATGCCGCCCGCGAGCATCACGTCGCAGCGCCCTGACGCAAGAACGGCCATCGCCTGGTCGACCGCGACGAGCGACGAGGCGCACGCGGCATCCACCGTGTACGCCGGTCCGCGCACGTCGAGCCGGTTGGCGATGTGCGATGCCGCGAGGTTGGGTAGGTCCGACTTGGTCGCGGCAGGCCCGAGAGCGTCGGTGAAAGCGCTGCGCACCTGCTCGACGCGGTCTGCGGACAACTCGGGCATGAGCTCGCGCAGCGTGCGCACCAGCTGGTTTGTGGTGCGTACCCGCTGGTCGAGCCGCGCGAGACCCGGTGTGAGGAAGCTGCCACGGCCGAGGATGACGCCGACGCGATCGCCGTCGGGCAGCCACGCGCGTCCACCCGCGTCCTCGATCGCCTCGCTCGCCACGTGCAGGGCGATGAGCTCGTCGGGCTCGATATCGGACTCGACCGGATCGACGGTGATGAACTCGTCCACGAATCCGCCGCGACGGCAGTAGACCCGGTCTGCCCGCTCGGCGGACGAGGCGGGGTCGTAGAACTCCGGGTCCCAGCGACTGGCCGGAGCGTCGGTGATCGCGTCCACACCGGCAACGATATTGCGCCAGTACGTCTCAAGGTCGGAGGCGCCGGGCATCAGCGCCGCCATGCCGACGATGGCGACGGGGACGGTGGCAATGGGGACGGTCGACGCCGCGGACTGTGCACCCGCGGTCGCCGCCGAGTCTGTCAGGGCCATGGTCATCGGCGACTCACCAGCCCGAGGCGGTGTAGACCACCGAGGCCAGGCCGGGCGCGCCGAAGGCCAGCTCACGGAGCACGGCCAGCGCGCCCTCCTCGGGGTCGATCAGGGCTATGCCACGCTTCGCATAGGCCTGCATCAGCTCCGGCGTGACCATGCCGCCGTGCTCACCCGTCGGCGCCCACGGACCCCAGTGCAGTGTCACGCATCGAGCGCCACTGCGCGCCGACCAAGCGGCACCGAGACTCTCCAGCGCGTCGTTCGCGGAGGCGTAGTCGCTCTGGCCGCGGTTTCCCCAGACCGCTGCGATGCTCCCGAACAGCACGCTGAACTTCGGTGGCGCGGGAAGATTGTCGAGGCCTGAGAACAGGGCCCTGGCACCGTCGGCCTTGGTCCCGAAGACGCGGCTGAACGACTCAGGATCCTTATCGGCGATCACCTTGTCCTCGATGACTCCGGCCGCGTAGAGCACGCCGTCGAGGCGCCCGTGTTCGGTGTGGATGTCCTTGAGCAACCCGCTCAGCGCCTCGCCGTCACGCACATCGAGCCGGTGGTAGCGGGGACGTGCGCCGAGCTCGTGCAGCTTGTCGAGGGTGGCGGTGACCTCGCGGGCTGCCAGCGTGGCCGATACGGCGCGCTCGATCTCGGCCGGCGCCCGCATGCCGCTCGCGATCAGCGCGGCGCGGATGGCCGCGGCATCGGGAGCGTCCGCGGTGACCGGCGACTCGGGGCCGGTCGGCACCGCGGTGCGGCCGATCAGCTCGACCCGGGAGCGTGACGCGGCGGCGATCGACGTCGCGATTCGGGCCGCGATCCCGCGTGCGCCGCCGACGACCACGACGACGCTGTCCCGGTCCAGTCCGAGCGCCTGCGCCTCGGCCGCGCCGTCGCCCGCCGGGCCGGCGCCGTTCGCGGCCAGCGCGCCGAGCGACACCCCGACCGCGTCCAGCGCGAGACGGCGGCCGTCGCGGTGCAGGGTCACGGGATGCGCGTCGCCGGTCACGAGCTCGGTGACGAGAGCTGCGGCGAGGTCGGCGGGTGCCGCAGCGGGGTCCACCTCGACAAGGCGGGTCGTCGCGTCCGGGTATTCGCGGGCGATCGTGCGCATCAGGCCTCGAAATCCGACGGCCGGGCCGTGTTCGTCCAACCGGCGTACGGCCAGGAACCAGCGCGGCTCACCGATCAGCGCGGCCTGCACGGCGGAGAACGCTCCGGGCAGGAGCGGCTCGTCGGTGCCGGACACGCCGCCGAGGTGGATGACGCCGTCGGCCTCGCCCTGGGCGATGACTCCGGCTCCGTGGGCGCGCAGCCGCGCGGTCACGGCGTCGGCGAGCGGAGCCGCGTCGCCCTCGTCGCCGAGCAGCAGGAAGCGGGCGCCGGACAGCGAGCCGAAGTCGGCAGCCTCGGGGAACGGCGCCGCGATCTCGTGGACCTCCAAGCGCTGCGGGGCGCGGATGTCGGGTGCGGGGCCGGACGGGATCTGAGCGGGAGCCGGACTCGGAGCCGCAGCAGGGGCCGGGCTCTCGGTCGTGCCGCCGCTGACGTGCGCCGAAAGCCAGTCCGCGATCGCTTTCGCGGTACGCGCCTTGGCCAGCTGCTCCATCTGATCGTCGCTGAGCTCCGCCGCGCCGAGATCAAGCTGCTGAGCAAGCTCACCCGCGATCTCAGTCCGCTTGATCGAGTCCACGCTCAGATCCGCCTCGAGATCGAGGTCGGGCTCGATCATCTCGATCGGGTAGCCGGTGCGCGAACTGATGATGCCGAGAACGGTGCCGAGGAGATCGGCGGGCTGGGTAGTGGGCGTGGGCGCAGGTCCTTCGCCGATGTGCGCGGACAGCCAGTCGGAGATCGCCCGCGCCGTACGCGCCTTCGCCAGCTGCTCCATCTGATCGTCGCTGAGCTCCGCCGCGCCGAGATCGAGCTGCTGAGCAAGCTCACCTGCGATCTCAGTCCGCTTGATCGAGTCGACGCTCAGATCCGCCTCGAGATCGAGGTCGGGCTCGATCATGTCGGTGGGATAGCCCGTACGAGCGCTGATGATCTCCAGCACGGTGCCGAGCAGGTCGGCCGTCTTGGGGCCGGGCGACGGGGCTGGTGCCGGCACCGGCGCCGATTGGACCACGGCGGGAACGGCGGCGGGCAGAGCGACCGGCGCCTCCTGCCAGACGACGCGGCCGGGCGACGGGGCGCCGCCGAGGTAGGCCAGCATCACGTCCCGCTGCGCCGCGACCATCTCGCGGTTCGTCCGAAGGAATTCCGTCAGCAGGGCGTCCTGCGCCGACTGCCCGCCCGCGCCCGAAGTGCCGGCCGAACTTGGGATCACGGTTCCCTCCAAAGTTATTCGTCGGGCCGGGGCCAGTCCCCCGGGTACGCAGGCGCCGTCCTTCGCCGTGCGCACGAGGTGGCCGTCCACGGTCCAGCCCGGCCTCGGCGCGGGCTTCTCGGTGTCGGCGTCCCGAGCGTCGCGGCCTTCGAACAGCCAGCCGGTGTTCAGCGGAACACCGGCCACCGCCAGTGCCGCGATCGCGCGGAGTAGACCGCGCAGTCCGGCGTCCGGGCGGTCCTCGATGGCGACCGCGAGGTGCGGGCGGTCGGCGCCGAGAATCGTGTCGATGAGCCGCGAGAGCACCTTGCCGGGCCCGGCCTCGATGAAGACGCGCACCCCGGCCGCGTACATGGCCTCGATCTCGTCGACGAAACGCACCGGCGAGCCGATCTGCGCCGCCAACTCGGTGCGCACCGCGGCTGCGGACGCGTCGTACGGCGCGGCAGTGCGGTTGGCGAAGATCGTGGTCTCGGGCACGTGCACGGTCAGCGAGTCGAGCACCGAGCCGAACGCGTCACCCGCCGCGGCGACGACCGGGCTGTGGAACGCGCAGGCCACTGCGATCCGCTTTGCGCCAAGACCGGCCGCGCGCAGCTCGATGACCGCCTTGTCGACGGCGTCGGTCGGGCCGGAGATGACCAGCTGCTTCGGTGAGTTCTGATTCGCCGGTACGACGGTTCCGCCGAGACCGGCCGCATCGAGGACCGCCTGCGTGTCGGCCGCACTCGCCGAGACCGCGGCCATCGCGCCCGGGTCGTCGCCCGCCGCCTCCAGGATCACCCGGGCCCGCTCGCGGCTGGCCGAGAGCAATGCGGCCGGGTCAAGCGCTCCGGCGCTGGCCAGGGCCACGAGTTCGCCGTAGCTGTGTCCGGCGACGGCGTCGGGGGTGATGTCCAGGCGGCGGAGCAGGTGGTCGACGGCGAGCCCGGCGATGCCGAGCGTCGGCTGGGCCACGCGAGTGTCGCGGATCCGGTCGTCCTGTTCCACGCGGGTCTGCTCGTCGAAGGCGACCGGCGGGTGCAGCACGCCTGCCCAGTCGCGGCCCAGCCGCAGGTAGTGCTGAAGTTCCGGGAACGCGACGAACAACTCGGCGAGCATGCCAGGTCGCTGGCTTCCCTGCCCCGGGAAGACGAACGCGGTCTTCCCGTCGCCGTCACCGAACCAGGGCTCTTCGTCGCCAGGTTGGTAGAGCCCTGCCACCGGATCGTGCTCGCCGGTGAGGGCCCTGCGACCGAGTACTCCCAGCTCATCGAGGTCTGGTGCGATGAGCGACACCCACGCCCGGCCGCCGCGCGCATCGGCTGCGCGCGACGCGGCGAGCGCCAGGTCACGCAGGCGCCACGGCTCGGACTTGCCGTCCGTCTCACTCAACCGGGTGAGCAACCGATCGATCGACCGGTGTGCGGCCGCGCGGTCGGCGCCGCGGAAGACGAACAGCTCGGCGGGCCACTCGTCGCGGCCGTGGCGCGGGTCGATGGTCGGTGCGTAGCCGGTCAACACGACGTGGAAGTTCGTGCCGCCGAAGCCGAAGGCGCTGACTCCCGCGACGCGGTCGCCGGGCGCTTCTGGCCACGCGCGCGCCGCGGAATGGAAGGCGAAGGGGCTCGAGACGCCGTCCCAGCCGGGGTTCGGCTTCGTCAGGTGCAGGGTCGGCGGACGCACGCCCGTGTGCAGGGCCATCGCCGTCTTGATCAGCCCGGCGAGGCCGGCCGCGCACTTCGTGTGCCCGATCTGCGACTTCACCGACCCGAGTACACAGCTACCCGGCGCCGCGCCCGCGTCGTCGAACACCGCCGACAGGGTACGAAGTTCGGTGCGGTCGCCGACCACGGTTCCGGTGCCGTGCGCCTCGACCAGGCCCACCGCCGCCGGGGATATGCCGGCATTGCGATACGCTCGGTCCAGCGCCCGCCGCTGGCCCTCTGGCCGGGGCGCGGTGAGGCCGAGCGCGCGTCCGTCGCTCGCGCCGCCGACGCCCTTGATCACCGCGTAGACCCGGTCGCCGTCCCGCTCCGCGTCCGTGAGCCGCTTGAGCACGAGGCACGCCACGCCCTCGCCGAGAGCGATGCCGTCGGCGTCCGCGTCGAAGGTGCGCGAGCGACCGTTCGACGACAGGGCATGAACGGAGGAGAACATCAAGTAGTCGTTGACACCGTTGTGCAGGTCCACGCCGCCGCAGAGCACGAGGTCGCTTGATCCGGCCGTGAGCTCTTTGCAGGCCACGTCCACGGCCGCGAGCGACGATGCGCACGCCGCGTCGACCGTGTAGTTGGTTCCGCCGAGGTCGAGTCGGTTGGCGATGCGCCCGGCGATCACGTTGGCGAGCACGCCGGGGAACGAGTCCTCGGTCAGCCTCGGCAACTGCTCGTCGAGCTCAGGCGGCAGGCTGCCGAGGTACGAGGGCAACGTGTTGCGCAGCACGCCCGCGTTGGACAGGTCGCTGCCCGCCTCGGCGCCGAAGACCACCGACGTGCGCTCGTGGTCCACGCCGGGCCGGTCGTAGCCCGCATCCACCAGCGCGCGACGCGCGGACTCGAGCGCGAGCAGTTGCGTCGGCTCGATGCTGCCGAGCGCTGCAGGTGGGATGCCGTAGCGCAGCGGGTCGAAGGCGATCGGCGGCAGGAAACCGCCCCACTTGGACGGTGTGCCGCGTCCGGCATTGCGTCCCACGGCGTTCGGGTCGTAGTAGAGCTCTGGGTCCCAGCGTTCTTTCGGCACTTCGGTCACGCGGTCGACGCCGTCGAGAACCGTGGCCCAGAACGAGGCGAGGTCGGGCGAACCGGGGAACATGCAGGCCATACCGACGATCGCGACGTCGAGCGGTTCGGGGGTCTCCTCCGCATCCGTCGCCGGGACGCTCTTGACGCCGAGTTCGTCTGTCCGCTCGGCGTAGTAAGCCTTGGCGCCGCTGGTGACCGTGGCATGCAGTTCGGCGACCGTCGTGACCGAATCCCGCAGGACCGCGACCTGCCCGGCCATGAACATGCCCTGCGCGAGCTGCCCGTCCCCATCGACGGTGATCAGTTCGTCGCCCTCGCGTCGCAGACCCTTGCTGGCGATGCGGAGGCGACCGACGTTGAGGTTCTCCAGCTTCTCCCAAGCCTCACGGCTAGGCACGCCCTCGTCGCGCAATTGCTGCTTGAGCTGCTCGAACTCCTCCGTGAACGGGCTGACGACGCCGCGCGTCGTGTGGCCGGGCGCGGTCTCCAGCAGCGCGGTGGCGTCGGCGACGACGACCTGCTGCTGGAAGATCGGCTGAATGGCGCCGTGCTCGACGGCTTCCTCGGTGAAGAGGTACGCGGTGCCCATCAGGACACCGATACGCACGCCCCTGGCCACGAGCGGTCGCGTCATCGCGGCGACCATCGCGGCCGAGCGGGCGTCGTGCACGCCCCCGGCGAACAGCACCTCGCAGGCCGCGCCATCGCCGGAATCGTCATTGCGGCCGACGAGCCAGTCCTCGATGACACCGATCTGCGCCTCCCACAACGGGAAGCTGGCGCGCGGCCCGGTGTGGCCGCCGCACTCGGAACCTTCGAACACGAACTTGCGCGCGCCCGCCTCGAGGAACTGGCCGAGCAATCCGGGCGACGGGACGTGCAGGAACGTGCTGATGCCCTGTTCTTCGAGCGCGTGCGCCTGGGCCGGTCGGCCGCCCGCCACGATCGCGCACTTCGGTCGCAGCTCCCTGATGACGTCGAGCTGCGCGCTGCGGATGTGCTCAGGCGCGAAGCCGAGCACGCCGACTCCCCACGGCCTGTCGCCGAGCGCGGCCGCGGTCTGCCGCATCAACGTGCGAGTGTTCTCGCCGGTCGCGAGGGCCAGCGCGAGGAAGGGCAGCGCGCCGTCCTCGGCCACCGCGGCGGCGAAGGCGGCCTGGTCGCTGACCCGCGTCATCGGGCCCTGAGCCACCGGAATACGAATATCGAGACTTGCGGCGAGCGGCGCGCCGTCCGCCAGCGCGTCGGCCGCGCCATCCTCGCGCAGGGCCTCGAGGATCGCGGTGCTGACCGCGCGGATCGCGCTCGCCGCGTCGCCGTACCGCGCCCGGAACCGGGCCGCGAGGAAGCCGTCCTGGCCGACCGCCGGAAGCGTGGCCGGATCGATCGCGTTCGGGCCCTCGAGCGCGTCGCTGGAAACTCCGCGGGGTCGCAAAATGCGGCGCCCGCCGACGAGCTGCGTCTCCGAGCCGTCCATCCCACGCAGGACGTTCCCGATCCGTTCGGGCAGGTCAGCCTCCGGCATGAGCGCGAGCTGCGTGTCGAGCACGACTCCCGCCGCGCCGCCGATCACCGCCGCCGCGGCGGTGTGCTCGCCGATGCCCCCCACCGACCAGACCGGCACGCCGAGGTCCGCGGCGACGAGCTGCTGCAGCAGGACGAAGCTGCTGAGCTCACCGACCACTCCCCCGGCCTCGTTCCCGCGCGCGATCAGGCCGTACACCCCGGCGTCGGCCGCCGCGCGCGCCTCGTCGAGCGAGGTCACCTCGACCAGCACGCGGTACGGCGCGAGCCCGGGCTCGTCCGCCGACCAGGGCGAACCCGCGCCGAGCACGACCAGGTCCACCCTGCCGGGCGCGAGGACTTCGAGCTCTTCGATGCCGAGGCGGCAACCGGCGTCGGCGCGCACGCCGAAGCCGCCGCCCGCGCCGTCCGGTGAGCGCGTCCACCAGCAGGCGAGTTCCAGGGCGCGGCGGGCGGCGGGCCGGGAGCGGCCGAGATCCAGGATCCCGGTGCTTGCGGGCTCGGCCCGGGCGGCGGCCGACGTCAAGCGGGCGTTCGGTATTCCGCACGGCGTGATGACCAGCACGAGCTCGCGCCGATTCCGGGCAGGGAGCAGCGCAGCGGCTGAGGGCATGATGGCGCGTTCCTTAAGGTGGGTGCTCAAGGGGGTGCTCAGGAAACCACATCGTTACCCGCGGGTAGGAGCAGTGTTTCACGCTCAGGGTGACCAGAGTGTTAACGCACGGTCGCGTCATGCATCCCGGAACCCATATCTTCGTCAATGGCAGGCAAAGCGGATCCATCCCGATCGGCCGGGATATAAAGGAGGGATGAAAACCTCGCCGGTCCAGCTCGATGACCTGGGGTATTCCGTGCGGCACCGTACGCGACCGGTGCGGCGGATCGTTTCACTCGTGCCCTCGCTCACCGAGGCGGTGGCGGCGAGCGAGCCGGGACTGCTCGTCGGGGCGACGCAGTGGTGTACGCATCCTGCGGATCTCGACGTCGAGCGCATCGGTGGCACGAAGAACCCTGACATCGAGCGCATCGTCGCGCTGCGTCCCGACCTGGTGCTGGCCAACGAGGAGGAGAACCGCGCGCCGGATCTCGCGGCGTTGCGCGAAGCCGGGTTGCCGGTTTGGGTGACCGAGATCCGCACACTGGACGAGGCCTTCCACTCGCTGCACCGGATGCTGATCCTGGCCTGCGGGCTGCCGCGACCGGAATGGCTTGACGAGGCCGAGGCGGCATGGACGGCCGCTGCGACCGAGAGCGTGCCCGCAGGCGCAACCCGCCGCGCCCTCGTCCCGATCTGGCGCCGTCCGTGGATGGTCCTCGGCCGCGACACCTTCGCCGGCGACGTGCTGCGTCGCCTCGGCATCGAGAACTGCTACGCCGCCCACCCCGAGCGTTATCCGAAGATCCCCCTCGCCGAACTCCAGGCCCAGCAGGCCGACCTCGTCGTGCTGCCCGACGAGCCGTACGCCTTCAGTCTTGAGGACGGCCCGGAAGCATTCCCCGACCTGCCCGCCGCGCTCGTGAGTGGCAGGCATCTGACCTGGTACGGCCCGAGCCTCGCGGAGGCCCCGAGCGTGCTGCTGAATCAACTCGCTGTCGCCCATTGAGCCTAATAGTCGGCCTGGCGTGCGGCGGGTCGTGCGAAGGTTGAGAAGTGCCCCAGGTCGAGCCGCATGTCAACGACGACGTGGACCTCGACGAACTCGATCCGCGGGGACGGGCCAGGCGCCGGGCCGAGCGTGCGGCGAGTCCGCCGGCGGTCCGGCGCAGGCGACGCAGAGTGCTCAAGATCACCGCGTTGTGCGCGTCGGGCGTGGTGCTGGGCGTCGTGGCGCTGGGGTTCTACATCGTGCATCACCTGTTCAGCCGAGTGGATACGGTCAGCCTCGACCGCCTGACACACCGCCCGACCACCGCACGGCCCAATCCCGCGGGCGACACGCCGCTGAACATCCTCGTGCTCGGCTCGCAGACTCGCGACGGCCAGCACGGCGTCCGCCTCGGCAATGCGACGAAGAACGGCACCGACCTGTCCGACACCGCCTTTCTGGTGCATCTCTCGGCCGATCGCCGCTGGTCGGAGATCGTCTCGATTCCGCGCGATCTGGAGGTCGCGCGGCCCGACTGCCCGAGCCGCTTCGACCCGAGCGTGACAGTGCCGGGCGCCGAGCAGGACATGTTCGACGCTGCGATGAACTACGGCGGTCCGGCCTGCGCGGTCGCCACGGTCGAGCAGATGACCGACATCCGGGTCGACCACTTCGTCGAACTCACCTTCAACGCCTTCGAGCAGTTGACCGACGCGGTGGGCGGCGTCACGGTCTGCGTGCCGCCGCCGGGCATCAACGACCCGAACTACTCCGGGCTGGTCATGAGCGCCGGGCTGCACACGATCAGCGGCGACGTGGCGCTGGAATTCATCCGCGACCGGCACGGGCTCTCGCTCGGCATGGACACTCAACGCATCCAGATGCAGCAGATGTTCATGACCTCGCTGTTCACCAAGCTCACCGCGAACGGAACGCTGGAGGACCCGATCACCCTCTACCGGATCGCGAACGCCGTCACGAGCAACATCACCGTGGACCCGGCGCTCGATGATATCAGTACCATGATTTCGATCGCGGAGAGCGTGGGCACCACCGAGAAGAAGTACATGCAGTACATCACCGTGCCCTACGAACTCGACCCGAACGATCCGAACCGTCTGGTGCCCGGCAACGGGTTCGAGGCGGCCTGGAACTACCTGCGTATCGACAAGCCGCTGCCCGGATCGCCGGCGGCCGCGGCCTTCGGCACCGTCCCGAGCCCGGACCTGCCCACCCAGCCCGCCGGATACTCCGTGCACACCGATCCCACCCCCACGCCCTCGATCGACACCGAGTCGCGCAACGGCAACGACGACCTCTGCTCCGGACTGCCCGCGGTCGCGGACTACGGCGGCTCGCCGTGAGCAGGTCAGGCAGGTCGAGCAGGTCGAGCAGGTCTGGCAGGTCGGGCAGACCGAGCAGTTCGGACACGCCGAGCGTGACAGGTTGGCAGTTGACGGAGCCCCGGTGATCGCTGAGGATTGCCCGAATGGACGATGACCGGTCCCGACGCTCGCTGCCGTTGTCCGGCATCCTGATCGCCGACTTCGGCCGGGTCCTGGCCGCGCCCTACGCGACGATGCTGCTCGCGGACCTCGGCGCCGAGGTGATCAAGATCGAGCGTCCCGGCACCGGTGACGACACGCGGGCCTGGGGACCGCCGTTCGCGGACGACGAATCAACGTACTTCCTCTCCGTCAACCGCAACAAGCGCTCCTTCGCCGCCGACCTCGAAGACCCGGCGGACCTGGCCGCGGTGCACGAACTCGTCCGCCGCGCCGACGTGCTCATCGAGAACTTCCGGCCCGACTCGCTGGCCCGACACGGTCTCGACTACGACGCCGCGCGCTCGCTCAATCCCGGCATCGTCTACTGCTCGGTGACGGGCTTCGGGGCAGGCAGCGGAGGGCGGCTGCCGGGCTACGACCTGCTGGTTCAGGCGGTCGGCGGGCTGATGAGCGTGACCGGGCCGGGTCCGGGCCAGCCGGTGAAGACGGGAGTCGCGCTGGTCGACGTGCTCACCGGTCTGCACGCGGCGGTCGGCATCCTCGCCGCGCTCCGGCACCGCGAGGCGACCGGCGAGGGTCAGCGCGTCGAGGTGAACCTGCTCGGCACGCTGCTGTCCTCGATGGTGAACCAGAGCGCCGGATTCACGGCCGGTGACGTGGTGCCGGGAATCCTCGGCAACCGGCATCCGTCGATTGCTCCATACGAGGTATTCGAGGCCGCCGACCGACCGTTCGTTCTCGCCGTGGGCAACGACCGGCAGTTCGCAGCGCTCTGCGACGTGCTCGGGCTGCCCGAACTCGTCGAGGACCCGCGCTTCGCCACGAACCCGGCACGCGTCGCCCAGGTGGAGCAGTTGGCCGACCGGCTGAACGCGCGGCTGCGCACCCGTTCGGCGGCAGACTGGTATGAGCGGCTGACGCCGAGGGGCGTACCGTGCGGGCCGGTCAACGACCTGGCGGGCGCGTTCGCGCTGGCTGAGAAACTGGGCCTCGCGCCACGGGTGGATATTGGTAGTGAAGATGAAGGCATCTCGCTGGTAGCCAACCCCATCGGCCTGTCCGCAACACCGCCCGTCTACCACTCGCGTCCACCGCGGCTCGGCGAGCACACCGCCGAGCTGCGCGCTTGGCTCGAAGCATCGAAGGAGCAGACATGACACCCGCACCGCTCAGCGATCCTTTCGATCTGCTGGACATTTCGTCGCAGGTCGGCGACGAGGAACGGGACATCCAGGCGACGGTGCGCGCGTTCCTGGCCGAGCGGGTGAGGCCGCACATCGCCGACTGGTTCGAGACGGCGACCTTCCCGCGCGAACTGGTGCCGGAACTCGGCAAGCTGGGCGTGCTCGGCATGCACCTGACCGGCTACGGCTGCGCCGGGACCAGCGCGACCGCGTACGGCCTGGCGTGCCTCGAACTCGAGGCCGTCGACTCGGGCCTGCGGAGCTTCGTCTCCGTACAGGGCTCGCTCGCGATGTACTCCATTTGGCGGTACGGCTCCGAAGACCAGAAGCAGCAGTGGCTCCCCCGGCTGGCCGCCGGCGAGGCGATCGGCTGCTTCGGGCTGACCGAGCCCGACCACGGCTCCGACCCCGCCGACATGAGCACCCGCGCCGTACGCGACGGCGGCGACTGGATCCTCAACGGCTCCAAGATGTGGATCACCAACGGCGGAATCGCGGACTTGGCCACGGTGTGGGCGTCGACCGAGGAGGGCGTTCGGGGCTTCCTGGTCCCGCGCGGCGCGGCCGGGTTCACGACGCACGACATCAAGCAGAAGCTGTCGATGCGCGCTTCGGTCACCTCGGAACTCGTGTTCGAGGACGTCCGGCTGCCCGATTCCGCCCGGCTCCCGGAGGCGCGCAGCCTCGGGGCGCCGCTCGGCTGCCTGAACGAGGCGCGCTTCGGGATTCTCTTCGGCGCCCTCGGCGCGGGCCGCGACAGCCTCCAGGCCGCCCTGGACTACGCCGACTCGCGCATCCAGTTCGGCCGCTCCATCAGCGGCTTCCAGCTCACGCAGCGCAAGCTCGCCGACATGGCCGTCTCGCTGAACACCGGGATGCTGCTCGCGCTGCACCTCGCCAAGTTGAAGGAGGCCGGCCGAATCCGGCCCGAGCAGGTCAGCGTGGGCAAGCTCAACAACGTCCGGGCCGCGCTCGACATCGCCCGCGAGTGCCGGACCATTCTCGGCGCGAACGGCGTATCGCTCGAGTACGCGCCGCTGCGGCACGCCAACAATCTCGAGTCCGTGCTCACCTACGAGGGCACCGAGGAGATCCACACCCTCGTCGTCGGGCAGGCGCTCACCGGCGTGTCGGCCTTCCGCTGACTCCGCCTCCGGTTGGAGGCGGTACCAGACCCGCAGCGCGGAATCTCCAACCGGTCTCTACCCTCGCGCCGACGTGCCGGTACCGGCCCGGAACGTAGTTTCGTTCCGTCGGCCGGACCGGTCGGCCCGCCTCACCAGGGCGGAAGTCGCGTGGAGGGGAAACGCACATGTCCGGCCTCGAGATTCTCGCCGTCGTCGCGATCATCGGTTGGATCATCTTCCGCCAGGTCCGCGGCGAACCGCTGCGCGGCAAGCGCGCGGTGCTGCTGCCGGCGATCCTGACCGTGATCGGCTTCACCGACCTGCACGGCACGAACGGCTCGCACCTGCAGAGCGTCGACGTCGTGGCGATCACGATCGGTGCCGTCGGGTCCGTCGTCATCGGGCTCGGCTTCGGCGCGATCACCCGGCTCGACGAGCGCGGCGGCCACCTGTGGGCGCAACTGCCGGTGTACGGGCTCTGGCTCTGGCTCGCCCTGTTCGCCTGGCGCGGTGTGGCGTACGTGATCGCCGACGGAATGCACGCCCACGTCGCTGCCTCGACCTCGACGCTGCTGTTCGGTCTCGGCCTGAACCGGCTGGCGCAGGCCGCGGTGATAGTGCCGCGGGCGATGGCGATGGGCGTGCCCTTCGCGCCGGAGAAGGACGGCAAAGTGTTCATGGCCGACATGTTCGACCGCGACCGCGCCCGCTGAAGCACGCGATACTAAGCGGATGCTGCGCATCATCATCGCCGACGACCAGGCCAGCGTGCGCGAAGGCCTGGTCGTACTGCTCGGCGGACTGCCCGACATCGACGTGGTGGCGGCCGCGGCGGACGGCGAGCAGGCCCTCGCCCTCGTAGCCGAGCACCAGCCGGACGCCATCCTGCTGGACCTGCACATGCCGGTGCTCGACGGCATCGAGACCACGCGGCGGCTCAAGGCCGATCACGCGCAGGTCGCAATCGTCGTACTCACCACGTACCTCGACGACTCGTCCGTGCTCGACGCCCTTCGTGCTGGGGCACGCAGCTACCTGACGAAGGACGCGGACCGCAAGGACATCGCGAACGCGCTGCACGCCGCCGCCGACGGGCTGTCAGTGCTCGATCCGCGGGCGCGGGCGACGCTCATGACTGCCGCCGCGCCTCAGTCGTCGCCGCAATCCTCCACGCTGCCGGACGGTCTGACGCAGCGTGAAGCGGAGATCCTGCGGCTGATCGCGCAGGGCCTGACGAATCCGGAGATCGCGGCGCGGCTGTTCCTGAGCGGCCACACCATCAAGACCCACATAAACCGCATCTTCGCGAAGACCGGCTCCGCGGACCGAACCGCCGCCATCGGCTACGCGCGGCGGCACGGAGTTTCCTAGGTCTGCGTGCTCTGCGTGCTCTGCGTTTGCGCGACCGGGATCACAGCATCGATCCACCCGCCGAAATCCAACGACCGTTACGCGACCGGATCGATCCACCCGCCGAAGTCCGCCGCGAGCGCCTGGGCCTGCGGCGGGCCCCAGCTGCCCGGCAGGTACTCGTGTACCGGCACGTCCCCTCGCAGGATCGGATCCACGACCCGCCAGGCCGCCTCGACCGTCTCCTGCCGCGCGAACAGCCAGTGCTCGCCGGTGAGCGCGGCGGCGATGAGCCGGTCGTAGGGCCGGGTGTCCTGCCCGGCCTCCTGGTTGAACGCGAGTTCCTGCGCCTCGGCCTGCCAGTCCGGCCCCGGCTTCTTGCCCGCCACCGTCAGGGCGACGACCGTGTCCGGCCAGATCCGGAACCGAAGCCGGTTCGCCGGGGGCGGCGTCTGGAGCGCGAATGCGTCGTAGGGCGGGTGGCGGAACTGCACGGTCACGTCGGTGGCGGTGACCGGCATCAGCTTGCCGGCGCGGATCGCGATCGGCACGTCGGCCCAGCGCCAGGAGTCGCAGGCGAGCCGGATCGCGGCGTACGTCTCCACGTTCGAGTCCGCAGCGACGCCCTCGATCGTGCGGTAGCCCTCGTACTGCCCGAAGACCGAGTCCTTCGCCGTCAGCGGCCGCAGCGACGCGATGACCTGCGACTTCTCCTCGACCCAGGACTCCAGGGTGGTGCCGTGCGGCGGGTCGGCGAGGATCGTGGCGAGCACCTGGAGCATGTGGTTCTGCATCACGTCGCGGATCGCGCCGGTCTGGTCGTAGAACCGGCCCCGGTCCGCGACGCCGAAGTCCTCCGCCATGGTGATCTGGATGCTCTCCACGTACGTGCGGTTGAGCAGCGGCTCGACGATGGCGTTGGCGAAGCGCGCGAAGTGCACGTTGCCCACCGACTCGAGCCCGAGCCAGTGGTCCACCCGGTAGATCGAGCCCTCGGGGAAGTGCTCGTGCAGCGTGTCGTTGAGCTCGCGGGCGCTGCCCAGGTCGAAGCCGAAGGGCTTTTCCACCATGATCCGGCTGCCCTTCGCGAGGCCGGCCAGGGCCAGCCCGTCGGCGATCCGGCCGAAGAGCGAGGGCGGCACCTCGAGATAGAACAGCGCGCGCGAACCGGGCTGCATCTCGGCGGCGACGGCGGTGTACGTGCCCTGATCGTTGAGGTCGCCGTCCACGTAGCGCAGCAGCTCCAGCATCTGCCGCGCGGCCGGGGCATCCGGGTCCATGTCGTTGTGCCGCAGCGATTCGACGGCGTATTCGCGGAAGCGGTCCAGCTTCCAGCCCATGTTCGACACGCCGACCACGGGGACCTTGAGCACGCCCCGCTCGACCAGCCCGACCAGTGCCGGGAAGGTCTCGAGTTTGGCGAGGTCGCCGGTCGCGCCGAAGATGACGAGGCAGTCCATCCGGTTCTCGGGCATCGCGTGCTCGCTCTCCCTGGAGGTTCGGTCCCGGTCCAGCCTGGCTTAACGCTCGAGGTCGTCGCCCTCTGGGTTCCGCCGCGCGGGTGACGACAGATACTCCTCGAAGGCCTCGACCTTCTCGGCCAGTTCACGCATCGCGTCCACGATCATTCCAGGTTCGCCGCGTTGCAAGGGTTCGTACTCACAGAACTGGCTCTCCACCAGCGCGGCGGGCATGAAGTGGTCGACGCGGGCGGCCACGCGTTCCCACGCGGCCTCCTTGTCGACCGCCAATTGCAGGAACCGGACCGTGGGCGCGGCGGCGAGCAGGGCGTCGCGGTACTTGCGCTTGAGCGCCGAGCAGGCGATCACGCCGCCGTCGGCGGCCGCCATCTCCCCGACCCGTACCGCCAACGAGGCGAGCCACGGCAGCCGGTCCTCGTCGTCGAGGGGCCTGCCCGCGGCCATCTTGGCGATACTCGCCGCGGTGTGCAGCTCGTCCCCGTCGAGGAACGGCACCGACATCTCCTCGGCCAGCGCGCGCCCGACCGTGCTCTTCCCGCTCCCGGAGACACCGATCACGATCACGACCAGCGCGCCCATGCGAGCAGCCTCCTCGGTCTTCGCCTCGACAACGAGCCTAGCCCTGTACCGCGCTGTAGATGCTGAACCCGGCGAGCACGAGCATGATCACCGCGGCAATACGGGTGATGACCGTGAGCGGCACGACCTTGAGCAGCCCGCGGCCGCCGACGATGGCGAGCCCGGCGACCGCCCACAGGCCGAGCACCGCGCCGACTGCGACCGAGAGCAGGTCGTGCTGGTAGCGGGCGGCCAGGTTCGCGGTGAGGATCTGCGTCAGGTCGCCGAACTCCGCGACCAGGATCACCAGGAACGCGGTCGAGGCCACGCGCAGGAAGGTCGGCTCGGTGCCCTGCTTGATCTCCAGGTCCTCCTCTTCCTCCTGCTCGTGCCGCCCGCGCAGCAGCAGGAGGGCGCCGATGAGGAACAGCCCGGCCACCACACCTTCCAGCACGCGATGCGGCAGCAGGGAGAGCAGGCCGCCCGCGGCGATGGCCAGTCCGACGTGCACGAGGAACGCGCCGGCGGCACCGGCGAACACGTAGCTCGGCCGGTAGCGGGTGCCGAGCACCAGGCTGGCGAGTGCGGTCTTGTCGGGGAGTTCGGCCAGGAACACCAGCACGAACACGGTGGCGATGACGAGGAGGCTCACAGAGTCCCCACCCTTCGGACGGGCCGTCCCGAAGGCCCCGGGAACAGGGGAGGTTCCGGCACGGCAGCGGTCAACGGCTGCTCGGCCGAAGGTCTCGCCCAGCACCCCGACTTCGGGCGCCCCGGGTGCCGGGCCGAGGACCGTGGTCCGCAAGGCCAGTATGTCGACATCCCGGCGTCGGGCTACTCCCCTTCGCTTGAGGTCATGGTATCAGTCCCGACAGGCCGGACGCACAGTTCAGAGCACAGTTCAGAGCACGTTCACAGCGCAGTTCAGAGCACATCCAGGATCTCCAGCGCGGCCGTCCGCGTCGCCGCCTCCGAGAGGATCCTGCGCTCGTACCGCAGCGGGATCGTGTGCGCCCGCGCCGCCTCGACCAAGGTGCGCTGCGGACCGTCGTCCCAGTTCTTGGCCAGCATCAGGGTCACGGTGAAGTCCTGGTTCCGCGCGGTCTCGTCGGCGGAGTGGTAGACGAGCCGCTCTATCGCGTACTGCCGGCCGGCCGAGACCTTGTCGATCTTGCGCTCCTCGATCGCGGTCTCCATGCCCGTGTCGGTGAACACGTCGACGTCCTCTCCCCCGTCCTTCCTGATCTCGAAGATCCGGTACCGGTTCGGCCCGTCGTCGACGAGTTCCAGCTGCTTGTTGATGACGTTCCCGGCGAGCACCGAGCTGACCATGTCGAACGTGTGCATGTGCATGTCCGAGGTGGGCGAGGTCTCGCGCTGCGCTCCGGGCAGCCAGCCGTGGACGCAGAGCCCGAACTCGGCGGAGCGGTAGACCGGGATGCAGTGGAAGCCGAGCGGATGCAGCTTGGCCGCGGGCGCGCACTCGCCTCTCGCGGTCCGCTCGAGGAAATGCCGTACCCGCGATGTCAGAGAATCAGCCTCATCACCCCCCTTGTGCTCCAGTCTGCTACGGAGAGTCGACGCCTCTTGATAGGTCGCCGCCGTGGGCTTCATGGCCGTCAAGCCTCTCTACGATGGCGATCAAGTCGCCATCGGTGAACTCAGGAACCGGAAGGTGAAGCTCTTTCAGAAGGTTGGTGATGTGGTAGCCGCGTATCCGCTCCCCGTCGCAGAGGGACGACCATTCGACGGCTTGCAGCTTGATATCAGTGCGCTTGGCCCGCTCCCACGCCTCGCCGAGTTCGCGCTCGTAGCTGTGGAAGAACTGCTCGCGGAACCGCACCATCGCGGCCTGCTCGGCGTGTCCGGCGGGAGTGAGGATGAGCCGGTCGTCGGTCAGGTCGACCTGCTGGGCGGAGAAGAGCGCGGAGAGCCGGATGTGCGCGTGCAGCCGACGGTTCTCCTTGCGCTCCAGGCAGACGGCGATGATCGTCGCGTACGTCTCGATCTGCAACTGCCTACGGGACGCGTCGACGCCGTCCAGGCCGAAGTGCGCGCCGTATTCGCGGCAGGCCAGGTCGTTGGCCGCGTTGAGCAGTTCTATGTGCAGCGTTATGGGACGCCGCAGGGCGCGCGACGCCTGGCCGTCGCGGGCACGGGCACCGACATCCACCTCTGGCGCGTCGGCACCGACCGCATCGCGAAGCGCGTCACGACACTCCGCGGCCACACCGGCGTCGTCAACCGACTGTCGTTCAGTCGCGACGGAAGATTGCTGGCCAGCGCCGCCGACGACGGCAACATCCGGTTGTGGACCATCCCGCCGACCGACGGCCGGATCGAGGATGCGCGACCTCGCAGCACCCTGATCAAACTGCCACGCGGCTGGGCCGCCGTCGCACCCGACGGCCGGTACAAGACCGACGGCGACGTCTCCGGCGAGCTGTGGCACCTCGTCGGCATGTGCCGCTTCGAACTCGGCGAGCTGGACGGCTATCTGGACCAGGTGCGCGAGGTGGGCCTGGAGGAAGAACTCTGATCGGGTCGGGACCGGGAACGGGATCGGCTGGCGCGACCCGTCCGCTCAGGTCGTGATCGCGGGGTCCTGGCCCTCCTCGAGCAGGAAGTGGCCGATGAACACCACGCCCTCGTCGGTCGCGTCGAAGCGGGCGATCGGCGTGCTCGAGGGCTCGTAGAAGACGTCGCCCGCGCGCAGCACGCACTCTGCCTCGCCCTGGATCTGGTAGACGGCGGAGCCCTCGAGGATGTGACCGAAGACCGGGCCGTTGTGGAGGTGGTATCCCCCGGCCACTCCCGGCTCCATCGTGATGCGCCGCACCTCGACCTCGGCGGTTAGGTGGGCCGGGGCAAGCCGGGTGCGCTGCAGCGTCACACGCGTCACCTGAGGGTTGTTCGCGAAATCAGTGTTCTGCGCGGAATTCATGATCCCCACTCTAGGCTGAGGCGGCCGGCAAGGTAGGGTGGAGCGGAGCCCACGAGAGGATCGCGATGACCTTCCAGCTCGCTGACCTGCGCCTTCGACTCATCCAAGCCCCGATGGCCGGGGGTCCCTCGACTCCCGCCCTCGCCGCGGCGGTCGGCCGGGCCGGAGGCCTCGGCTTCCTCGCGGCCGGGTACCTCGCTCCGGAGGCTCTACACCGGCAGATCGAGCAGTTGAGGTCGCTGGCGGGTGACGGAGCGGCGTTCGGAGTGAACGTCTTCGCGCCGCAGGCCGTCGCGGATCCCGGCGCGGTGCAGGCGTATCGCGAGCAACTGCTCCCCGAGGCGCTCGAAGCCGGGGTCGAACTGCCCGAGCCGGACTTCGAGGACACGGATCACTGGACGGAGAAGCTGGAGCTTCTCGCGGCGGACCCGGTGCCCGTGGTCTCCTTCACGTTCGGGCTCCCCGAGCCGGAAGTGCTCGCACGGCTCCGTGGGCAGGGTACGTACACGATCGGCACGGTCACCAGCCCGGACGAGGCCCGGCAGGCGGTTGCCGCTGGCGTCGACGCCCTGTGCGTCCAGGGGCCCGAGGCGGGAGGGCACCGCGGAGTGTTCGACCCCTCCATCGTGCCGTCGGCCACTCCGCTGTCGGCGCTGTTGCAGCAGGTTCGTGCCGCCGTGACGACGGGACCGAGGCAACTGCCGTTGATCGCGGCGGGCGGGATTTCGACATCCGCTGTCGTGGCCGGGCTACTGGCCAGCGATCTGGCCGACGCGGTGCAACTCGGCACGGCATTCCTGCGTGCGGACGAGGCCGGTACCAATCAGCTCCACCGCAACGCGCTGGTCGACGAGGCGTTCTCGGAAACCGTTGTCACGCGGGCGTTCTCCGGCCGATGGGCTCGCGCGTTGCGCACGTCGTTCACGGATCGGCACGCGGATGCCCCGGCCGCGTACCCGGTCATCAACCAGCTGACGAAGCCGCTGCGGACGGCCGCGGCGGCGCGCGAGGACGCGGATGGGATGAACCTCTACGCGGGCAGCGGCCACCTACTGGCACAGGCCGGGCCCGCAGCCGACATCATCGAAGGCCTCGCCAAGGAACTGTGACGCCTTGCAGGCACTCTGAATCGGGCGGACCGGCGGACCGGCGTACTGGGCGGCCACCGAATCAGGCCACTGCGGACTCCCACTCCACATCCGGCGAGGCGGACCAGCGCCGCACGTCGTTCCTCGACGTCAGCCGGATCACCCGCAGATGCGGGTTCGCCGCGATCCGGTCCTCGACCTTGGTACGCCACTGGGAGTGCTGACTTCACGCCCACCGGATCGGGTGATCGGGATCGAGCCAGTCGCGGAACGTCTCCCGGTTCCCGTTCCACAGCTCGCGCCGTGTGGCCGCCCGCACGACGGAACGCCGCACCACCTGCCGCATGATCGTGGCGTGCGGCAGGTCCAGCCACACCAGCGTGTCCGCGCGTCGCCAGAGGAGATCGCCGAGCAGACGGTAGTACTGATCCTCCGTCACCCACCGCTCCCGCGCGGCGATCTCCGCGACCTCGTCCTCGAAGTCGGCCCGCTTCACCCACCCCGGCCCATGGTGCAGCGCGTCCATCTCGTGCTGCGGCAGGCCAAGGGGCTGGCCGACGAAATCGGCCTCGACCGCTCCGGCGTCACCCGCCGCGCGTCACGCCTCGAAGAAGCCGGGCTGCTGCGCCGCGAGTCAGACCCGACGGACCAGCGTGCGACACTCCTCGTGCTCACCGACGCGGGCGAGTCCACGGTCGAGACCATGCGCCGCAGGCTCGCCGCACACCTCCAGGAACGCTTCGACGACTGGCCCGCAGGTGAGGCTCTAGCCTTCGCGGAGTCCTTGCGGCGCTTCATCGCCGAATGGACGACGGTCGACAACTGACTCATCTGGCTCCAGGTGCACTCTCGGCCCGCAGCAACTCGAGGAACACCTGCGCGTGCATGTCGGTCGACGTGTGCTCGATCGCCTCGGCCAGGGTGACGAGGCGGGAGTCGAGCTCGTAGCCGTCCGGATCGGTCCAGTCGGCGTCGGCGGCGAGGTCGCCGTCGCGGCGCCCGGCCTCGCCGACGTAGACGAGTTGCAGGAAGTCGGGGTAGGGGCCTGAGTTGCCCGCGGGCTCGGGCCCGAGGTGGCGCAGGCGGAGCCAGCCGAGCTGCCGCAGGCTGTCCTGCTCGAGCAGCCAGCCGGTCTCCTCGTGCAGCTCGCGGGCGGCGGTGTCGGCGAAGGATTCGCCGGGATTGCGGCGGCCGCCGGGCCAGGGGTGGCGGCCGCTCTTGTTCTCGCAGAACACGTACTTCTCGCCGACGCGCACGATGCAGCGGATGGACGAGATGGTCTCCAGCGGCAGACGCGGTATGGATTCCGTGTCCGTGTACGCGCTGACCCGCAGGGGCATCGCGCCGTCCAGCCAGGCCGTCTCGTGCTCGGCGACGGCCGTGCCGTTCACGTCCGCGAGCACCGCCGCCAGGCCGGGGTGCACATCCACAGGCTCCAAGATCAACCCTTCATGATCAATACCGTGATCCCCGGACGTTCGCCGAAAGGACCGCGATCGTTCGGCTCGATGACGAGCGGCCGACGCAATAGGTCATCGTGTGGACAGGTGCGACGTGCGACGAGACCGAGACGTCACTTTCCGTTCGCCGAACCCTCGCGGAGTCGAGGCCGGGGATGCATCCAACGTGCGCACGATATAGGTGTGCGGGTAGCAGTGGTGACAGAATCCTTCCTGCCCCGAGTCAACGGGGTCACGAACTCGGTCTGCCGGGTGCTTGAGCACCTGGAGCGACGGGGTCATGAGGCATTGATCATAGCGCCGGGTCCGGGGCCCGAGTCGTACGCGGGGTACCCGGTCACGGTCGTTCCGGGCGTCGGGCTGCCCGGATACAACTCCTTCGTGCTCGGACTGCCGACGAAGGCGGTGGAGCGGCGGCTGCGCGAGTTCGCGCCGGACGTCGTGCACCTCGCCTCGCCGGTGGCGCTGGGGGCGGCGGGTGCGCGGGCCGCGCGGAAGATGGGCGTGCCGAGCGTCGCCGTGTTCCAGACCGACCTGGCCGGCTTCGCCCGGCGCTACGGGTTCCGGGGCACCGACAAGACGATCTGGTCCTGGCTGCGGCACGTGCACCGGCAGGCGGCGCGCACGCTGGTGCCGTCCTCGGCCACGTACAAGCAGCTCGACGAGCGCGGCTTTCCCGGCCTGGCGATGTGGCGGCGCGGCGTGGACTCGGAGCGCTTCCAGCCCTCGCGTCGCAACGAGGAACTGCGCCGCGAGCTCGCGCCGAACGGCGAGGTGCTGGTCGGCTACGTGGGCCGGCTGGCGTCCGAGAAGCGGGTCGAACTGCTGGCCTGCCTGGCCGACGCGCCGAACGTGAAGCTGGTCGTGGTCGGTGACGGACCCGCGCAGAAGAAGCTGCGCACGATGCTGCCCGACGCGGCGTTCCTCGGCTTCCTGGACGGGCACCGGCTCGCCGAGGCGTATGCGAGCCTTGACGTCTTCGTGCACACCGGCCCCGACGAGACCTTCTGCCAGGCGGTCCAGGAGGCGATGGCCTCCGGCCTGCCGGTGGTGGCTCCGGCCGCGGGCGGACCGGTGGACCTGGTCACGCCCGAGGAGACCGGGCTGCTGTTCGAGCCGAATGACACGGACGCGCTGCGCGCCTGCGTGCTCCGGCTCGCCGAGGACGCCGAGCTGCGAACCGCGTGGGGCGCCGCCAGCCGGGTCTCGGTCGAGCACCGCAGCTGGACGGCGGTGGGCGACGAACTGCTGCGCCACTACGGCGAAGTGTGCGGGGAGCGGGTGCCGCGCGACACGCCCGACCTGCCGGCCGCGGCGAGCATGGCGAACGTCATCGAACTCGGCGGCAGTGGCGCCGGCGAGGGCCGGGAAGCGGCCGCCGCGTGAACACTGGCGACAAACCCAGCGGCAGACCCGGCGCGCCGCATGGCGGTGCGCCGCTGATGGTGTCGATCCACGACATCGCTCCGGGCACGGCTTCGCAGACGGCGCGCTGGCTCGACGCCCTAGATTCGCGCGGCATTGCGGCCACGCTGCTGCTGGTGCCCGGGCCGTGGCGCGGGGCCAGTCTGGTGTCGGATCCGCAGCTGGCCGAGGACATGCTCGACGCCCAGGATCGCGGGCATGAGCTGTCCCTGCACGGCTTCTACCACGTCGCCACGCACGGCTCAGGACCGTTGTGGCGACGCGGCGTGGCCCAGCTGATGGCGCGCGGCGCGGCCGAGTTCGCGACGCTCTCCGAGGGCGAGGCCCGCGCGCGGATCAAGGCAGGGCTCGAAGAACTGGCCGACGTCGGCATCGACCCGGTCGGCTTCCACCCGCCCGGCTGGCTGGTCTCGCCGGAGTCGGTCAGCGCACTGCGACGCAGCGGCCTGCGCTACTACTCGACGCACCTGGGCGTGCACTCGTTCGCCGGAGCGGGCGGCGCCGCGGCCGAACTGCGGCTCGCGGCCCCCGCGCTCTCGCACCGCCCCGGCGGCGTCGGCGAGCGGCTCGGCGTGCGGCTGATGGTAGCGGCGGCGCGGCGGTTCGCGCGCGACGGCCGGGCCTTCCGGATCGCGCTGCACCCCGACGACCTGAGCCGTCCCGGCCTGCGCGAGGCGACGCTGGGCGCCATCGACGAGGCCCTGGACCTGGGCGCGCGTCCCACGACGTACGCCGCCGCGCTGGGCCTGCCGCGCAGCTCGCGCGAGCCGAACGCGGACCGCGCCCGGGCCACGACGTGAGGATCGTCCAACTCGCGAATCTCTACAGCCGCACCTCAGGCGGCCTGCGCACCGCGATCGACCGGCTCGGCGACGGCTACACGGCCGCGGGCCACGAGCGGACCCTGGTCGTTCCGGACCGCGAATGGCAGGTGCGGCACACCGCGGCCGGGATGACGGTCACCGTGCCGAGCACGGCCGTGGGCAACGGCTATCGCATGATCATGCGAACGGGTGCGGTCGAGCGGCTGCTGGAACGGCTGCAACCGGACGTCATCGAGGTCTCGGACAAGTACACGTTGACGGCCGTGGCCGGCTGGGCCGCGCAGCACGGCGTCGGCGCGGTGCTCTTCTCGCACGAGCGGCTGGACGCGATCATTCCCGCGCACATGCCGCGGACCGGCAGTTCTCCGGCGGCGCGGGCCGCGATCCGGGCCTGGAACCAGCGGGTGGCGACCCGGTTCGACGCCGTCGTGGTCACGTCCCAGTTCGCAGAGCACGAATTCAGCGGCCTGAAGCTGCGCTCGCTCCGCAGGATACCGCTGGGTGTGGATCTCGAGCTGTTCCATCCGCAGTGCACCGTCGCACACCAGGGCATCCACCTCGCGTACGCGGGCCGACTGTCGCAGGAGAAGAACGTCGGGCTCGCGATCGCGGCGTTGCGCGAACTGACCCGCACCGGCCACGACGCGCATCTCGACATCTACGGAACCGGTACGGCGCAGGCGGAACTGCGTCGCGCGGCCAAGGGCCTGCCGGTGGAGTTCCACGGCCATGTCGGCGACCGGCCGCTGCTCGCCTCCCGGCTGGCCGCGGCGGACGTAGTGCTCGCGCCCTGCCTCGTGGAGAGCTTCGGCTTGTCAGTGCTCGAAGCCCTCGCCTGCGGAACGCCCGTGGTCGCGGCGTCCGGCGGTGCGTCCGGCGAACTGCTCGGCGGGGCCGCCGGAGCGGTGGCGTCGCCGACGGCGAGCGGGATGGCCGAGGGCGTGCTCGAGGTGCTCCGCCGTCCCGAGGCGGAGCGGCGCGCGGCGGCACGGTCGCGCGCGGAGCGCCACCCCTGGTCGCGCTCGGTCGAGGAGATGCTCGACGTGCACGAGTACGTCGCGGCCTCGGCGGGCGGGCGGCCGATCAGCACGAAGACCAAGACGAGGACCAAGCCGAAGACGGCGTCCCCGCCGAAGATCAAGATAAAAACGAAGACGAAGACCGAGCCGAAGACAAAGACGAAGGCAAAGACGAAGACGGGTACTCGAAGGTCACGGCGCGACGCGCAGGCTGCTTGAGGCACGCGCGACGAGCTCCGGTTGCAGCACGACGTGCCGGTGCGCGTGCCCTTCGACGTCGTGGTCGGCCGCGCTCTCGCGGACCAGCATCTCGGCGGCGATCCGACCCATCTCGGCGGCGGGCTGCCGCACCGAGGTGAGCGGGACGGCGGCCGCCGCGGCGAACTGGATGTCGTCGTATCCGACGAGCGCGATCTCCTCGGGCACCTTGATCCCGGCCGCGAACAGCGCCTGCAGCACGCCCAGCGCCAGCATGTCGTTCGCGCAGAACACCGCCGTGGGCCGGTCGGGCAGGTCGAGCAGGCGGGCGACGGCGTCGGCCCCGATGGACGCGGCGACATCCGGCAGGATCTCGCGCACCGTCTCCGGCGCGAGGCCGGCCAGCGCGACCGCCCGGCATGCGCCCTTCCACCGATCCCGGATCTGCGGGCGGCCGTGCCCGACGCCGCTGACGAAGGCGATGGAACGATGCCCTTGCGCGAGCAGATGCGCGACGGCCATCTCACCGCCCGCCACGTCGTCCACGGAGACCGAGCAGGACCCTCCCCCGTCCTCGGTGTCGTCGACGATGGCGTCCACCACGACGTACGGAATTCCGTGGCGACGCAGCAGGTCCAGGTCGCGGCCGGTCGGATCGGCGGGCGTGACCAGCACGCCGCGCACCCGCTGCTCGACGAACATCGACAGGTATTCGGCCTCTTCATCCGGCGAGCTGGCGCTGTTGCAGACCATCACGCCGAGCCCGG
This sequence comes from Actinospica sp., assembly GCF_035552695.1. Lineage (NCBI taxonomy): Bacteria > Bacillati > Actinomycetota > Actinomycetes > Catenulisporales > Actinospicaceae > Actinospica > Actinospica sp. The sequence continues at coordinate 9,732 of NZ_DASZKT010000127.1, read as the reverse complement.
CCGCGCGCGCCGCCCGCTCGGCCCCGCGCGCGACGTCCACGAAGAACGGGTTGCCCATGTCGAGCACCAGCAGGCCGACGATCCGGCTGGCCCCGGCCCGCAGCTGACGTGCGGATTCGCTCCGGACGTAGCCGAGGTGGCGGACGACCTCCTGCACCCGCTCGCGGGTCGCCCTGGCCACGGTGTCCGGCCGGTTGATCACGTTGGAGACCGTGCCGACGGACACGCCGGCCTCCCGGGCGACGTCCTTGATCCCCACCGTCCGTCTGAGCACTCCAGCACCACCAGTCACATTGAAATGTTTCATCCGGAGATGGGCCCATCATATGCGCGGCTGAAGCTGTTGATGTGGTTCAGGCGGCCGCGAAGCCGTCCATGATGACCGTCGGCTCCCGGGTCGAGGCGTCCCAGGCTCCCGAGCCGTAGCTGTCAAAGGGCGAATACACCTCGGGCTCCCAGTAGAAGAGGCCGAGCCCGCCCTTGGCCTTGAGCGCGATGAGGTAGGCCTCGAGGGTCTTCTCGGTGCTCCCCGGGCTGCTCGCCGACCCGCCGAACTCGGCCTGCATGAAGGGCTTGCCGTAGGCCGCGGAGATCTCCGCCATGTTCGCGACGATGCCCGCGGCCTCGGACGCGCTGCCGTACGACGAGAACACTGACATGTCCCACTTGCCGCCGTTGCCGCTGTAGGCGCTGAAGAATGTCTCCATCGACGCGTAGTTCTGCGGCTGGGCCAGGTGGACGCAGACCTGCGAGTTCGGCGAGACCTCCTTGACCATGTCGTGCGCGGCGTTGAGCAGGCCGGTCATCTGCGCGGGCCGGCTGACGCCGCCGACGGGGTGGCAGATGCCTGAGTTGATCTCGTTGCCGATCTGCACCCACTCGGGATAGATGCCGTCGTACTTCAACACGTTCATCGAGTGATAGACGTAGTTGTACATGGCGGTGAGCATCCCGGAGTACGTCATGCTCGCCCAGGCCGCCGGCGGATTCTGCACGCCGACCGAGTTCCACGTGTCGCCGAAGTGGAAGTCCAGCAGCACGCTCATACCCGCGCCCTTGGCCTGCACCGCCATCGCCGCGGTCTCGCTGATCGAGCAGTGCCCGTTGACCGGGTCGCTCGACGGGTTCACCCAGGTGCGCAGCCGAACGGCGCCGATGCCGTAGCCGGCCAGGATCGTGAACAGGTTCTCGGCCGTGCCCGAGGCGTTCTTCCAGGTGTAGCCCCCGGCGGACATCTGCTGCGCCCAACTGATGTCGGCCCCGTTGATGAACGAGGCCGCCTGCGCGGACGAGGCCCCGAACGGCGAACCGACAGCGAGCCCGACCGCCCCCGCCGCCGCTCCGGCCAGCAGGGTCCGCCGACTGATTTCGCGTTCCGCCATGGTGCGTTCCTCTCAAGGGGTGTGGGCAAGGAGTCCTGGGAGCGCTCCCAGGATTCTCTTCCCGCTTCCGTCGGAGGCGAAGCACCGCGATGAAAGTTTCAGGGCCGCGGGTCAGGCGCCTGACGCGCTCGACACACCCGCCGCGCAATCGACGTGGCCCCAGCCGTTCGGCCCCTTGGCGATCCGCTCGCCGGCCGCGTAGCGCCGACCGCAGCCGCAGGTCCCGGCGTATTTAGCCGCGATGGACCTGGGCTCGCCGCCTGAACTCGCCGACTTCGCGGCGGCGGCGCTCTTCTTGGGGGCCGAGGTGACGGCGGGCACGGCGAGCAGTCGGCTCTGCTCGGGCGTCAGCACTCCCGCGACCGACTGCTGGCTGATCGCGCACGCGCTGGCCGCCTCGTCCGCGAAGGCGTTGAGCGGATCGCCGCCGTCCTGGTGCGCGGGTACGTAGACGAACTTCACGTCGCGCCCGGTGAGCAGCGCGTCGATGCGGACCACGAGCTCGCGGTTGGCGACCGGGCTGCCGGACGCCGTCTTCCAGCCGCGCTTGCGCCAACCCGGCAGCCAGGTCGTCACGGCGTTCATCGCGTACTGCGAGTCCATCCGCACTTCCAAAGGCACTCGATCGACCGTCGAGAGCAGTTCCTCCAGCGCGGTCAGCTCGGCGATGTTGTTGGTCGCGGTGCCCAGCGCTCCGGCCGCCCAGCGTCCGGGACCGCCGTTCGCGTCTTCGGCGATGACCCACGCCCACGCGGCGGGTCCGGGGTTCTTCTTGCAGGCACCGTCACACGCGGCGAGGACTCGGTCGATCATTCGTCCATCATGCCAGGGCGAGGGGCCGGCAGTGGCGACCACCGCCGAACCCTCGCCGGATACAGCTAGCCGAAGCGCACCGAGACACCCTCGCGCGTCTGGACCGGGGCGGCCTGCACACCCGCGAGGTTGACGCTGACCGTGTCGAACCAGCCGTGCACGCCGCGGGCCTCGAGCACCGGGACCACGGTGCCGGTGCGCGGGGCGCTCGTCAGGTTCAAGGCGAGAGTGCTGCCCGCGCCGAGCTCGACGCGGCCGGCGACGGACAGCGCGGCGCCGCGGACGTCCGTGCCGCCGAGGTTCACCTGCAGCGTGCCGCCGTCCTGCGTGAAGTCGCCGCGGACCTCGACGCCGCCGCAGCCTGCCGCGTCGGCCGAGTTCCGCGAGCGTGCCCGCGGACTGCACGGTCACGTCGCCGTGGCCGAGCGCGTCGGCCGAGGCCGCGACGACCGTGCCCGCCTGGACCGTCGTACCGCCGCTGTAGCTGTTCGCGCCGGCGAGGGTGAGCGTGCCAGTGCCCTGCTTCACCAGGTCGCCCTTGCCGCTGATGTCGTTGCGCCACGCGTCGGCGCGGTTGAAGCCGCCCTGACTCGCGTCCATCGCCACGGTGACCGTGCTCGTGAAGGCTCCGTAGCCGTAGGCGGCCGCGAACAGGTGATCCGGCCCCACTCCTCGAAGCCGTCCAGCATCACGTTGCGCGAGTCGATGGCCGTCGTGGCCAGGACCTCGCGGCGCTGGTCGGCGGTCAGGTACGGCTGGCGGGTCTCCAGCAGCACCTCGGCCCCCTCCGGCGCGGCTTAGACCTTCGCAGGCTTCTGTGAGCCGCCGGTCGGCAGGCCGTAGGTCAGGTGCGGGTAGACGATGCCGGCATTCACCTCGCGGTCGGCGAACTGGTCCTCGTCAACGCCCTGCGAGTGCGCATAGTCGAAACAGCGTGTCCGCGGTCGTGCCGGTCTGCGCCTCGAAGTAGGCCAGCGCCTGTGCCCGGGCCGCCGCCTTGATCGTGGCGTTCGCGGGGTCGTAGAGGATCGCGGCGGCCAGCGCGGTTGCCAGGATCCGGCCGCCGATCACGTCGTTCGGCGAGTGCATGCCCGCGACGATGCGCGTGTTCGCCGAGTACGACGCGCAGGCGATCAGCTCCTGGAAGCGCTCCGGCAGCGCGTAGGCGTAGCCGATCCCGGCGAGGTAGAAGGCGTTGGTATGCCCGCTCGGGAAGCCGCCGTCGCTCGCCGGGGTGGTACTGCGCTGGAGGAGCAGCTGCGCACAGACCTCGACGTCCGACTCGTAGACCGGGAAGCCGCACGCGTCCACCGTGCCGGTGTCCACGACCTCGCTGTCCTCGTTCATCCGCCACGGCCGCGGGTAGTTGTACGCGCTCTTCGACGGGCTGCCGGACGAGTAGTTGCCGCGCACTGTGTCGACGAGCTCGACGACGCTGCCCAGCGCGGAGGTGGACGATCCGGCGCCGGTGGACGAGCCGACCGGAGCTCCGGCCGGGACTCCGTCATTGATGGTGGTGGACGGCGTGCCGTCCGGCGCGGAGGTGATGGTGGTGACGGCCAGCGCTCCCGACTTGTACAGGTCGGCAAGCGGCCCGAGGCCGGTGATCATCGAATAGCTCTGATCCCGCCGGTCGAAGATGAACGCCTCCTTGGCCTGCGCCTCGGTGCGGTCCTTGGTCACCTTCGCACTGAGCACCATGTTCGCGCGCAGGTAGTTCTTCAGCAGCACGGTGCCGTTGTTCCACGCGCTGCCGGTCTCCCACGCCTCGGCCATGCCGTCCAGCGCGCGCACCGCGGCGTTCGTCGCGGCGGTCAGGTTCGTCGAGATGTTCGTCTGGTAGGACTCGACGAATGGCAGACCGGTGACGGTCTCGGCAAGCGAGGTGCCGGTGGCCGCGGCCTTCGCGGAGGCTGCGGCAGCGGGCGAGGCGTAGAAGGCGACGGGAGCCACGGCCGAGACGGCCAGGAATCCGCGGCGGCTGAGCTTGCTCGAGGAGATCGTCATCATCGGCTTTCTGTCGACGGCCGGAAGTCAGTGCGTGTTCGTGTGTGCGCGCGTTCCGCCCCGGCAGCATCCGCGCCGCGCGCCACGGCCCGGAGAACACTGAGCGACCGCTCCGTGAACGCTCCCAGGCGTCTTTGACCTGCACCGCCGCCAACTGCGTGGATGAGAAACCCGTGCGTTACCAAACCTTCCGCGCGCCCTCGACGGGTGCCCGACGGTGTGTCAGGATGCGTCCTGGCTCTCGGCCGAACTCCCCCGATCCCCGCAAGGGAAAACCCTCGAGGAGACGACCATGCCCCTACCCACCCTCATCACGCGCACGGGCGGCCGGCTGGCCGCCGCCGCGGCACTGCTGCTCGCCGCCGTCGGCACCGGCTCGGCCGCGGCTCCCGCCCGGGCCGCCGATCTCAGCTCACTGAGTCTCGCCGGCGTGACCGGGACCGGCATTCACAACACGTACAACGACAAGACGCCGTACACGATACGCAGGCCCCGCTTGCGTCGTTCGGCGCGGGCGGGGCTGCGGCTGCTGACCGCGAGCGCCCTCGTGACGCTCGCGGTTTCCGCCGCAGCCCCGACAATGGCCACCATCACGCCCGCCGCCGCGAGCCTGGTCACGTCTCCGGACTCGCTCGTCAACCCCTTCGTCGGCACCGGTTCGAACTCCGACTACAGCGCGGGCAACACCTTCCCGGGCGCCGACGTGCCGCACGGCATGCTGCAGTGGAGCCCGGACACCAATTCGCGGCCGAACGGCGGCGGCTACAACTACGCCGACTCGGACGTCACCGGCTTCAGCCTGACGCACGTCTCGGGCGTCGGCTGCGAGGCCGCGGGCGACGTGCCGATCCTGCCGATCACCGGTTCGGTCGGCTCCAGCCCCGGTTTGGATGACGAATCCTTCGCGCACAGCAATGAAACGGCGTCACCGGGGTATTACTCCGTCGCGCTGGGCAATGGCACGTCCGTCGCGCTGACCACATCCACCCATGCCGGCATCGGACAGTTCACCTTTCCCGCATCGACGTCAGCGTCCCTGCTGCTGAAGCTGGACAGCCCAGACACCCCCTACGTCTCCTCCACGCTGAACACCGTGGGCTCTGACGAACTGACCGGCTCGGTGACGAGTTCAGGGTTCTGTGAGGCGACGAACGACTTCACCGTCTACTTCGCGATCGAGTTCGACCAGAACTTCACCGCCGAAGGGACGTACGACGGCACCTCGGCCGGTCCGGGGGGCGCGTACGTCACCTTCGGCACCCTGTCCGCTCAGACCACCGTCACCGCGCGTGTCGGCATCTCGTATACCTCGACCGCCGAGGCTCGGGCGAACCTGGGCGCTGAGGTGGCGAACGGGACGTTCGCGCAGGTCGAGGCGTCGGCGCAGGCATCATGGACCGCAGCGCTCGACAAGATCGAGGTGGCTGGCGGCACGTCGGCCGAGCAGGCCACGTTCTACACGGCGCTCTACCACGCCGAGCTGTTCCCGAGCGTGATCAGCGACGCGGACGGCGAATACCGCGGCTTCGACGGGAACGTGCACACCATCGGCTCGGGGCATTCGAATGAGTATGGGGACTTCTCGAACTGGGACATCTACCGATCCCAGGCGCAGCTCACGGCCCTGATCAACCCGCAGACCGCCGACGACATGGCCCAGTCGATCCTTGACGACTACGCGCAGGGCGGCACGCTCACCAAGTGGGGCATGAACAACGGCGAGACCTACATTATGGTCGGCGACTCGGCGGTGCCCGTACTGGCCGACTACTACGCGTTCGGCGCCACCGGCTTCGACTCGTCAACCGCACTCTCCGCGATGGAGAAGGAACAGACCACTGACACGAACGTGACGCCGGGCGTGACGTACCTGGACAGCTTCGGCTACCTCCCGACCAACAGCATCTACGGCTGCTGCCATGAGTACGCGACGGGGACGACGCAGCTCGAATACGACATCGACGACTTCGCGCTCTCGGCGTTCGCGGGCAAGCTGGGCAACACGTCCGTGCAGACGAAGTTCCAGAACCGGGCGCAGGACTGGGAGAACATCTTCAACACGTCCTCCGGATACATACAGCCGCGGCACTCGAACGGCCGCTGGATGGACGGCTTCAACGCCAAGCTGATCACCGGCACGTCGTCGAACGACTTCGCCGAGGGCGACGCGTTCACCTACACCCCGGACATCCCGTTCAACATCGCCGAGCTCGCGAGCCTCGAAGGCGGCGATTCATCGCTGGCCGGCTACCTCGACAGCGTGCTGAGCGGCTACCAGGGCCTGGCGAGCGTCGTCGGCACCCAGGCGAACCTGGGCAACGAGCCGAGCATCGAGATCCCGTGGGAGTACGACTGGGTCGGCGAGCCGTACAAGACCCAGAGCAACGTCCGAGCGGTCGAGGACCAACTGTGGTCGGATGCGGCCGGAGGCATCCCCGGCAACGACGACCTCGGCGAGATGAGCGCGTGGTACGTCTGGTCCGCGCTCGGCCTGTACCCGGAGACCCCGGGCACGGCCGACCTGGCGATCGGCAGCCCGCTGTTCACGCAAGCCGTGGTGTCCGTGGGCTCCGCAGGCAAGACCTTGACGATCGACGCCCCGAACGCCGCCGCCGCCGACCCGTACGTCCAGGGCCTGACGATCAACGGCACCTCGTCCTCACTCGCGTATCTGCCGGCCACGGACGTGCTCAGCGGAACGACGCTCGACTTCAGTCTCGGTTCGAGCGCCGACACCTCCTGGGCAGCGGCGACGGCCGACGCCCCGCCGTCCTACAACGGCACCCCCGGCACCGGCGTCACCGAACCCGTCGGCGCGATCACCGAGACCCAGACCGGCAAGTGCATCGACGACGCCGCCGCGGGCACCTCCAACGGCACCGCGATCCAGGTCTACACCTGCAACAGCACCAACGCGCAGACCTGGACAGTGGCTCCGGACCACACCCTGCAGGTCCTCACCGACTGCATGGACGTCACCAACGGCGCCACGACCGCAGGAACCAAGATCCAGCTGCACACGTGCAACGGCACCGTCGCCGAGCAATGGCAGCAGAACGCATCCGGCGAGTTGGTCAACCCGGCATCAGGCCTCTGTCTCACCGACACCAGCAACGGCGCCACCAACAGGACGCAACTCGCGCTGGAGACCTGTGCCGCCGCGGCGGGCCAGGTCTGGACGCTGCCGTAGGTTCACTTTCCCCGCTTCACATGCTGCGCAGCCCGGTTCTTCCGGACTGCGCAGCATCGTTTCACCGGTTCGAGCCGATTCCTCCGCCACCCGCCTTGAGAGATTAACCGGGCCGTGGTGGATCCCTGCGCCGGTAGCCGCTTTCATCGACGCAGACCGCTGATATTCAGCGGTCTGATCCTTGAAAGGACCCTACCCACATGCTCCCCGCCTCGCTCCACCGCCGGGTCGTGCTGCTGACCGCACCCGCCCTGACCTGCGCAGGACTGTTCGGCATCGCCGCCTCCACCGCCACGGTCGCGCACGCCGACACCGTCACCACCACCTGCTCGACCGCTTACCTGCCGCTGCCTGACCCGTCCTGCACTCCGGGCGTGCTCAACCCGGACGTCACGCAGGACACCATCGACTCGACCATCTGCGTATCCGGCTGGACGAGCACCATACGTCCGTCGACCTCGTACACCAACAAGCTCAAGGCCGCGGGCATCGTCGATTACGGGTACAGCGACACCAGCATGTCCGACTACGCGGAGGACCACTTCGTGCCCCTCGAACTCGGTGGCAGCCCGACCGACCCGGGCAACCCTGTGGCCCGAGCCGCACTACGCCGACAGCTCCGGCAACACCTCGTACACCAAGGACGCGGTGGAGAACAAGCTGAAGAAGGCCGTGTGCGACGGCGCGGTCAGTCTCGCCGACGCCCGGAACGCGATCATCACCAACTGTACGACAGCGGTCTGCTCGCTCGGCCTGTCGTAACGCCTTCGCTGGCTTGTCCGGTTTACCTGCCACACACAGGTGAAACCGGACAAGCTGCAAGCCAGAAACCCTTTGCGCCACACGCGAGGCGGCTTCTAACGTTGCCGCCGTGGATACCCCCGCCGCACCTGCCTCGACGTACCCGCCGCTGAACGTGCAGGTTCACACCCCCGTACTCTCCCTGCTCGGCGCGACCGACGCGATGTTGGAGCGGCTCGTCCCGATCGTGCGCAAGGGCGTGGCCACCGAACCGCCGTGGCCGTTCGACGACCCGATGTCGCTGTATCAGGACTCGCCGAACCGCGAATGGGCCTGGCTACGAGCCATGTGGGCCGGACGCGGACGAGTCAACGAGAGCTTCTGGCGCCTGTACTTCGTCGTGGTCCTGGACGGCGAGCCGATCGGCATGCAGGACCTGATCGGCGTCGACTTCGCCGCATTCCGCACCGTCACCACGTTCTCGTGGCTGAGCCCCGACGCCAGACGCCGCGGTCTGGGACGTGAGATGCGCCAAGCCGTACTCCACCTCGCATTCGAGGGACTCGGCGCACGCCGCGCCGAAAGCGAGGCCTTCTTCGACAACCACGCCTCCAACCGCGTCTCCGCAGCTCTCGGCTACCAGCCCAACGGCATCGCCTGGGCAACCCGCCACGGCGACCCCGCCGACCTGAACCGCTGGCTCCTCACCCGCGAACAGTGGCTCGCCAGCCGCCGCACCGACATCACCCTCGCCGGCGTCCCGGACTGCCTCCCGGTACTCGGCATCGGCAGCTAGGCCCTTGCGTGCCGTCGGGCCAGCCCCTCCCACCAAGAGGCCACCACGGCACCTGTTCGCTGTGAGCAGACGAAAGCCCGCGCTATCAGGACTCGAGCGCTCGAAGGCGTTCCCGCACTCCTGCGGCGTCGCGGTGCGCGAGATTGTCGAGGATGACCAGGGCCTGCTGCCAGAGATCCTTGGCGACTGAGGGCTCTCCCATGGCGAGGCGCGTGTCCCCGATCATGGTCAGGGCGTGGGCCTGCAGGAAGTAATCTATCGCCAGCGGAAGGAACCCGCACAGGCCGACGGCCTCCACCACGGCGTCCCGTTCGCCGGCCGTGCGGTCCAGGCCGGCGATCCGGTCGAACAGCTCGACCGCGTCCGGCACCGTCATCACGCGCATCGAGAGGATCTCGGCGCCCTCAAGCCCGACCAGGCGCCGGCGGCTGGTGATGACGACGCTGCAGGAGCCGCCCCCGGGCAGCAGGGGCCGTACTTGCTGCACGGTCGCGGCGTTGTCCAGCAGCACCACCGCTCTGCGCCCGGCCGTCTCCGCACGCCAGAGCGCCGCGCGTTCCTCGAGCTCGTGCGGGATGGCGACCGGATCGACACCGAGCTGGGTCAGCAGCCGGTGCAGCGCCATGTTGGCGTCCAAGGGGCCGCGACCGGGCGTGTGGCCGTGCAGATCGACGAAGAACTGCCCATCGCGGGTCAGGAAGTCCGGTACGCCGCATACCGCTGCCCGTTGCCCACAGTCCCCTGCGCCTTGCCCCGAATCCAGGCCAGTTCCCATTCCCGAAACGACCCGGCGGGGGGGGGGG
>NZ_DASZKT010000126.1:0-9227 GCF_035552695.1 Actinospica sp. | reverse complement strand
CGAAGCGCTTGACGCCGAGCCGCTGAGCGTTGGAGTCGCGCCCGTTCCGGGTGGACGAGGCGCCCTTCTTGTGTGCCATGTCGGTTACTTCTTCCCGGTCTCGATGGACGTGACCTTGACCTGGGTGTACTTCTGGCGGTGACCCTGCCGCACCCGGTAGCCGGTCTTGTTCTTGTACTTGAGGATGTCGATCTTCGCGGCCTTGATCTCGGCGACGATCTCGCCGGAGACCGTCACGCCCTCGAGGATCCACGGGTCGGAGGTGACCTGGTCACCGTCCACCACGAGCAGGGTCTTGAAGTCGACGGCGGAGCCGGGCTTGCCGACGATCCGGTCGACCTCGACGATGTCGCCGACGGAGACCTTGTGCTGCCTGCCGCCACTCTTGACGATCGCGTACACGATTTGCCACTTCCCGCCCGCGGTTTCCGCCGCGGGGCTCACTCTGGCCAGCGCGCAGCTATCTCCCGACTGCCGGCCCAGCACGAACACTGGGTCACAAGCACGGAGTCTGCCAACGCGAGGCTGGTCAACAAGGGGTGCGATCACGCGGCCGAAGGCCGGGACACACCGAAGGTCTAGGTTACGTTCCGCGCCGCACGCGGGTCAAACCGAGCATGCGGCGCGGACGTGCGTTCGCCGGCGCAGGTCAGACGGACGGGGTTCCGGCCGGGCGGGACGCCGCGCGGCGGGCCCGGCGGCGCGGGCGGCCGGAGTCCGCGAGCGCGCTCTCCAGCGAGTCCGGGTCCTCGGCGTGCGCCTTGAGATTCAGCGGCTCGGCGGGCTCGGCGGGCTCGGCGGGCTCGGTCTCCCGCTGCTCGGGCTGCCGCGCCGCGGGGCTCGCCGCCGCGTGCTCGGTCGCCGGGTGGGCCGCCTCGGCCGTGGGAGCCGCGTCCTGTGCGGACGGCTCGGCCGCCGACTCCGCGGCCGAGGACTCCTGCTCCTCGCCCGCCGAGTCCGCCGAATCAGCCGAGTCCGCGGACTCCGCCGACGCGTCGTGCTCGTGCGTCGCCGCGCGTCCGGCCTTGCGACGACGACGGCTGCGACGGCCCTCGCCGCCCTCCTCGTGCCGCTCACCCGCACCCGAATCAGTGTCGGACGACTCGTCCGACACGGCGACCGACGCGGAGCTCGAGGTCGAACCCGCGGCCTCGCCGTGCGTGTGCCCGGATCCGCCGCCCTGCTGCTGCCGGCCCTGCTTGCCCGAGCCCTGCTGCTCCGGCTTGCGGCCGTTGAGCTCCACCGGGTCGGTGTGCACGATCACGCCGCGGCCGTTGCAGTGCTCGCAGGGCTCGGAGAACGCCTCGAGCAGGCCCTGGCCCACCCGCTTGCGGGTCATCTGCACCAGGCCGAGCGAGGTGACCTCGGCCACCTGATGCTTCGTCCGGTCCCGGCCCAGGCACTCGAGCAGCCGCCGCAGCACCAGTTCGCGGTTGGACTCGAGCACCATGTCGATGAAGTCGATCACCACGATGCCGCCGAGGTCGCGCAGCCGCAGCTGCCGGACGATCTCCTCGGCCGCCTCCAGGTTGTTCCGGGTGACGGTCTCCTCCAGCGAGGACGAGCCCTGACCGGTGAACTTCCCGGTGTTGACGTCGATCACGACCATGGCCTCGGTGCGGTCGATCACCAGCGAACCGCCGCTGGGCAGCCAGACCTTGCGGTCCAGCGCCTTCGACAGCTGCTCCTCGATCCGGTAGACCGAGAACACGTCCGTCTCGCTGGTCCAGTGCTCGACCCGCTCGGCCAGCTCCGGGGCCACGCCGCTCAGGTACTCGTGCACCGTCTTGTACGCGGTGTCGCCGGAGACGATCAGCTTGCTGAAGTCCTCGTTGAAGATGTCGCGCACCACGCGCACCGTCAGGTCGGGCTCGCCGGACAGCAGCGCGGGAGCTGACGCGGTCTTCGCCTTGCGCTCGATCTCCTCCCACTGCGCGACCAGCCTGGCCACGTCCTGGGACAGCTCCTGCTCGCTGGCGCCCTCCGCGGCGGTGCGCACGATGACGCCGCCGTCCTCGGGCACGACCTTCTTCAGGATCTGCTTGAGCCGCGCGCGCTCGGTGTCCGGCAGCTTGCGGCTGATGCCCATCATCGAGCCGCCCGGGATGTACACCAGGAAGCGGCCGGGCAGGGAGATCTGGCTGGTCAGCCGGGCGCCCTTGTGGCCGATCGGGTCCTTGGTGACCTGCACGAGGACCGACTGGGCGCTCTTGAGCGCGGACTCGATCCGGCGCGGCTGCCCGCTCAGGCCCGCCGCGTCGAAGTTGACCTCGCCCGCGTAGAGCACGGCGTTGCGGCCCTTGTTGATGTCGACGAACGCCGCCTCCATCGAGGGCAGCACGTTCTGCACCTTGCCCAGGTACACGTTGCCCACGTAGGAGACCGAGGACTCGCGGTTGACGTAGTGCTCGACCAGCACGCCGTCCTCGAGCACGCCGATCTGGGTGCGGCCGGCGGTCTGCCGCACGACCATCACGCGCTCGACGGACTCGCGGCGGGCCAGGAACTCGGCCTCGGTGATGACCGGCGTACGGCGCGAGCGGGTGGCCCGGCCCTCGCGGCGGCGCTGCTGCTTGGCGACCAGGCGGACGGAGCCGCGCAGGCCCATCACCTCGTCCTCGGTGGCCACCGAGTCGGGCGAGCCGGGGGAGCGGCGCTGCCGCGGCTCGCGCACCTTGACCACGGTGTTCGGCGGGTCGTCCGTGCCGTCCGTGCCGCCGGACGCGAGGTCCTCGGCGGTCTGCCGACGGCGCCGGCGACGGCGGCGACGGCTGGTGTCGTCGGACACGTCCATCGTCTCGTGCTGCGCGTCGGCCTTCTCGCCGTCCTCGGACTTCTCCTCGGCGTCGTCGGCCTTCTCGCCTGCGCTCTTGTCGGCGTCCGGCTCGGTCGTGGCGGCCTGCGCGTTCTCGCCGCCGCGACGGTTGCGCGAACGACGGCGACGCCGGTTGCCGGCGCTCGACTCGGACGCGGCGGACTCCTCGGTCTGCTCCTCGTCCTGCTCATCCGGCTCGGGCGCGTCCGCTACCGGCGCGGGGGCCGACGCGCGCCGGAACGGCGTGACGCTCACCGGCGCCTGGAAGAGGTTCCCGGACCACGCGGGCGTCCCTCCGGGCGGCGAGGCCGCCTCGGCGGACTGCTCCGCGGACTCGTCCCCGGCCTGCCCGGCGTCCTCGGCCAGCGCCTCGACCAGCTCGTCGGCCTCGTCCTCGGTGAACTCGTCCGGGATCGGCAGGACCATGATCGGCGGTTCGGCGGCGGGCTCCGGCGCGGTCTCGGGGGTCGAGGCGGCGCGCTTGGCGGCCCGCTTCGCCGTCCCGGCCTTACGTGTGCGCTTGGCGTTGGCCAGCGGCTTGGCGGGAGTCTCGGTGGCCTCGGCGGTCTCCGCGGCGGACGGCTCGGCGGCCTGCTCCGCGACCTGCTCGGCGGGCGCCCCGCTCACCGGGGACTCGGCGGGGACGCTGTCCGGCGCCCCGGCGGAGCGCGACGCGGCGCGCTTCCGGGTACGCCGCGCGGGCGCGGCCGGCTCGGCGGCCGGCGCCTCGGCGACGGGAGCGTTCACAGCGGGTGCGTCGGCAACCGCCGCGGGTTCGCTCGGGGTCTCGGCGGCGGGTTCGGGCGCCGCCGCGGTCTTCTTGGCGGCCCGCTTGCGCGTGGCGCGCTTCGCCGGAGCGGGCGCCTCCTCGGCGGACGCGGCCTGCCCGGCCCCGTCCTGCTGAAGGCCGGTGTGCGCCAGTTCGGCGCTCGCCGAGGCCGCGGCCGCGCCGACCGCGGAATCCGGCGCTCCGGCCGGGCGGCTCGCGGCACGCCTGCGCACCCGCTTGGCGGGTGCGGGGGTCTCTTCCCCGCTGCTCACGTCACGTCCGGCGTCGGACGTGCTGTCGATGTCGTTGTTCTCGGGCTCATGATCGAGCATTCGGGCGGTTCTCCCGTCATGGCCCCCGGGCGCTCTGGGCGCTCCTCACGTATCCGCGGGAGGGCGTCGGCGCCGCGCAGGGGCTCGTCGTACACAAAAGTCGTGGCGGCTCGGAACGCGTGGTCCGCACACCGGGCCGGTCGAATAGTCAATCCCCGGGCTGTGGGTTCTCCACACCTGGTGCGACCACCGTCGGCTCGGAAGTCGGCGAAGCGCCGTGTTCCGGGGCTGTCGGCACGACTCCCTGATCATGGCTCAGCAACAGGGCCAGCGGTCCCTGCGCCAGCCGGGTCACCCTGGGGGGAACCGGAGGCACTAGGCCCGCGACCGCGCCGAGGCCGGTCAGCACATCGTCGGGACGCACCGCGGGGGTGGCATGCCGGACAACCACTCGCAGTATCGCACACACGGACGGCAGGTCGTCGAGACTGGAGAGTTCGGCCACCGCAGCCCGCGCGTCGAACGTGCGCATTCCGTTCTTCGTCAGCCGCTGGACATCCACCTGCTCAGCGGCCAGGAACGCGTCCGCCGCGGCCCGCGCGGCGGACGGCTCGACCTCCGGAAGCTCGATCCGCCAGACGGAGGCCTCCAGGTACTCGGCCAGCGAGCCGCCGTCGGACTCGTCGACCACGAGGATGTCCAGGTCCGGCGGCAGCGCCTCGTCCAGCGCGGCGCGCAGCTGCTCGGGCTCCATCCGGTCGGCCAGGCCCAGCTCCACGTACTCCGCCTCGCTCGCGGTGCCGGTCGGCGCGGCGCCGGCCCAGGAGATCTTCGGATGCGGCGTGAACCCGGCCGAATAGGCCATCGGCACCGCGGCCCGGCGCAGCGCGCGCTCGAAGGCGCGCTGGATGTCGCGGTGGCTGGTGAACCTGAGCCGGCCCCGTTTGGCGTAGCACACGCGCACCCGCTGTACGACCGGGGGCGGCGGGGGACCGTCGGGAGACTTGCCGGGCAGCGAACTCACCCATTTCCGTGTGGAGGTCTGTGCGCTCCAGGGTGACACGAAGCACACGCCGACCGGAAAACGCCCGGCGGCAGTTCGGCCCGGCGCCGCGCCGCATCGCAGCGCCTCGTACGCGCCGCCGCCCGCCTCAGCCCGGAGCCGTGTACGCACGCACGCCGAGTTCCGCACCGCCGTGCCACCTCAGCCCACCGCCACAAGCCGCGCCCCGTACCGCAAGCGCCGCCCGCCTCAGCCCGGAGCCGTGTACGCACGCACGCCGCGTCCAGCGCTGCCGTGCCGCCTCAGCCCGCGCCGCGCGCCGCGAACCGTACCGCAGCGCCGCGCGGCCTCAGTCAGCCCAGCGCCGCGTACCGTTCGCCGGTCGCCTCGACCGAGGCGTCCCACAGCTCCCGCGCCAGCTCCTGGTCCCTGGCCAGCGCGCTCGCCCCGGCCACGCTCGGCGCGCCGCGCAGCCCGCCGGGTCCGCGCGGACCGAAGTAGCGGGTGCCGGTCATGTCCGGGACCTCGCCGCGCACGTGCGGCCGCGCCGCGCCCGCCTTCAGCGCCGCCTTCGCCGTCGCCGCGAACAGGATCGGCCGCGCGCCTTGGTCCGCGGACTGCGCGACGATGTGCGTGCCGCGCCGCAGCGCCGGGCCGACGACCTTGCGCCCGCCGCCCTCCGTGCGCGCCACCAGTTCCGAGCGGGCCAGGCCCGGATGCGCGGCCAGCGAGTACAGCCGGCCGTGCGCGCGCCGATCGAGTTCGAACGCGAACATCAGGTTCGCGGCCTTGGACCGGCCGTAGCCGAGCCAGTTCGAACCGTGCGGCAGGATCTTGAAGTCCGTCAGTTCATTGCGCACGGCGAGCTTGTGCAGCGCCGAGGTCACCGTCACCACGCGCGGCTGCTCCGCCGCCAGCAGCAGCGGCAGCAGATGGCCCGTCAGGGCGAAGTGCCCGAGGTGGTTGACGCCGATCTGGATCTCGAAGCCGTCCGGGGTGTGCCCGGGCGGCGGGGCCATCACACCCGCGTTGTTGACCAGCACGTCGAGCTCTCCGGCCCGGTCGGCGAGCTCCGCCGCGGCCTCCTCGATCGACTCCAGGCTGGCCAGGTCCACGTACACGAACTCCACCCGGGCGGCCGGATGCGCCAGCCGGATCCGTTCCATCGCCTCCCGCGCCCGGTCCTTGTCCCGGCAGCCGAGCAGAGTCCGCGCGCCCGAGCCGGCCAACTGCTTGGCCACCGCGAGCCCCAGACCGCTCGACGCGCCGGTGACCAGCACCGTACGTCCGGACAGGTTCTCCACCACCTTCGTCGCCCCCACCAGGTCATGCCGATAAGACAGAACCCGGCGGGACCAGAGCGCGAATTCCACCCCGCCGGTTACCGAGGACGGCCCGCGAATGCCGTCCTCGGCTCAGCCTTACCGCTTTTCCCGCGTTGTCAACTGTTCGCCGTCAAGCTCAGCCGAGCTTTCAGCCGAGCAGCTTCTCGATGGCGGCGACCACCTCGGGGGAGTCCGGGGTGGTGCGCGGGCTGAACCGGGCCACCGGCTCGCCGTCCGCATTGATCAGCCACTTGCCGAAGTTCCAGGCCACATCGCCCGCCTCGCCGCTCTCCTGCTCGGCGACCGCGGTCAGCTCGGTGAAGACCGGGTGCCGATCCGCGCCGTTGACTTCGATCTTCTCGAACAGCGGGAAGGTCACGCCGTAGGTGGTCGAGCAGAAGGTCTCGATCTCCTCGGCCGTCCCGGGCTCCTGCCCGCCGAACTGGTTGCACGGGAAGCCGAGCACGCTGAAGCCGCGCTCGGCGTAGGTCTTCTGCAGTTCCTCGAGCGCGGTGTACTGCGGGGTCAGACCGCACTTGGAGGCCACGTTGACCACCAGCGCCGCCTTGCCCAGGTGCGCGCCGATCGTCGTGTCCTGACCGGCCAGGCTCTTGACCGGGATCTCGCTGACACTGCTCATCCGACTAATCCTCCGAATCCTCGGGTTCGGTCCCCTCCCGGTCCTGCGGACCGGACGGACCCCACTTGCGGTACATCTTCTCCCCGAGGCGATCACCGACCGCGCCCGCCTCGCGCATGAAGTCCCGCACCTTACCCATCAGCGGATCCGAGCTGTCCCGAATTCCCTGGCTGTACGCGTCGAAGGCCTCCTTCGCGGCCTCCCGCGCCGAGGCGCTCGAATCCTCCGACCGGCGCGGGTACTCGCCGGTCATGATCCGGGCGTAGGCGCCGGAGTCGATCCAGCGGGTCAGGTCGAGCGCGCGCACCGCCGGGAACGGGTGGGTGACCTGCGAGGTGAGCGAGAAGCGGAGCAGCGAGTCGCGCACGTCGCCGGTGGACTCGTACTCGCGGCCCTGCTCGATGAAGGACATCGGGTTCATCTCGTGCAGGTGCGCGCCGCCGGCCAGCTTCATGTGCGTGCGCACCGCGGCCTCCACGTCCTGACTGACCAGCAGACCGGCCCGGTCGCAGGAGATCTCCGCCTTGCGGAACCACTCGAGCAGCGCGGTGATCAGCGCCTGCAGCCCGAGTACGCCGCCGGGCAGCGCGGAGGCGGCACCGGTCAGGTTCAGCAGCCAGAGCAGCATGGTGCGGTACACGGCGTGCCCGGAGAAGGCGTGCCCGAGCTCGTGCCCGATCACGAAGCGCAGCTCCTCCTCGTCCAGCAGCTCGACCAGACCGGTGGTCAGCACGATCACCGGCCGGTCCATGCCGATCGTCATCGCGTTGACGATCGGGCTCTGCTGTACGAAGAGCTCCGGGGTGCGGTCCTGGTCCAGGATCCGGCAGGCGTCGGCGAGCAGGCCCTCGAGCCGCGGGAACTGCTGCGGGGAGACCTGCACCGCGTTGCCGAGCAGCAGCAGCCGTACCCGCCGCTCGCCGATCAGGCCGTTGAGCATCTTGAGCAGCGCGTCGAATCCGGCCAGCTTGCGCAGCCCGGTCAGCGCGGCCCGGTCGGCCGGGTGCTCGTACGCGCGCGAGCTGATGCCGGGAAAAGTCTTGCGGACGCGTGCCGGCACGGCGTCCTGGGTCTCAACGGGCATAGCCGGAAAACCCCCTCGTTTCAGTGGCGGGATGGTCACCCGATCCGAACATACCGACCCCGCGCGTTGTGCGCTGCGCCTCGGGCCTACTCTCTTGTGGTAACCCGAGAACGAGTGAGGACGAGCCATGGAGCACATTCTGGCGAGCGTCAGTTCGGACAGCGCCCCTCCGGGGATCTTTCTGAAGCTGTACATCGTGGGCGGCTTCTGCCTGGTGGCCGGGATCGCGTGGTTCGTGCTGCGCGGATACGTCAAGTCGGGTGACAAGGACGACGAGAAGTAGCGCCATGCCCACCCCGTCGGCGCCGCGCCAGGCCCCCGGCCGTATATTTGTGCGCGCGGCACCGACCGCCGAAGCGACCCACCGCGCCTGACGACGAGTCAGCGCCGCACCGAGACGAAACGAGCTGCGATGAACGCACACGTGATTTCCGTGCTGGCCGAGGGCACCACGCCGAACCGGTACGCCGGCATCAACCCGGCTCTGAACTCCGCCATCGTCATGGGCATCTTCCTGGTGCTGCTGTTCCTGGTCACCCGGCTGAACCGGGACAAGTAACCTCGAATCAGGACGTTTCCGTCTGCGGTCGGATCCGGCTCGCGGACGGCCGGCCGCCTGCTCACGGATTCACGGTAAGGTCGGGACGCATGAACGGCTTCGGCACCGCACCCCGGCCTCAGCAGCGGGTGCGGCTCGGCGTGATGGGCGGCACCTTCGACCCCATCCACCACGGGCACCTCGTCGCGGCCAGCGAGGTGGCCTCGCTGTTCTCGCTGGACGAGGTGGTGTTCGTGCCCACCGGCGAGCCCTGGCAGAAGACCGAGCGGCTGGTCACCGAGGCCGAGGACCGCTATCTGATGACGGTCATCGCCACCGCCTCCAACCCGCGCTTCTCGGTCAGCCGCGTGGACATCGACCGCGGCGGCCCCACGTACACCGTGGACACCCTGCGGGACCTGCGGCTCGAGCGCGGTCCCGACGTCGACTTCTTCTTCATCACCGGTGCCGACGCGCTCGGCCAGATCTTCTCCTGGCGGGACGCCGACGAGCTGGTGGAGCTGGCGCACTTCGTCGGCTGTACCCGCCCCGGGCACACGCTGACCGACCCGGGCCTGCCGCTCGGCAAGGCCTCGCTGGTGGAGATCCCGGCGCTGGCCATCTCCTCGACCGCGTGCCGCGACCGGGTGCGCCGCGGCGAGCCGGTCTGGTACCTGGTTCCGGACGGCATCGTCCAGTACATCAACAAGCGCAAGCTGTACCAGCCGGAGCGGTCGGCCGAGGAGTTGGCATGAGCGGAGGAACGGGACGCCGACGC
Organism: Actinospica sp.; assembly: GCF_035552695.1. Taxonomy (NCBI): domain Bacteria; kingdom Bacillati; phylum Actinomycetota; class Actinomycetes; order Catenulisporales; family Actinospicaceae; genus Actinospica; species Actinospica sp. Next base: position 3 of record NZ_DASZKT010000126.1, on the reverse strand, counting down.
AAG